>CAZEMW010000138.1:0-7532 GCA_964513105.1 uncultured Fibrobacterota bacterium | reverse complement strand
GATCAAACGAGTCAGTCACCCCAAAGGAATTGAATACCTGAAGAGGCAGTTCGGCGACCTCTACTGCGGATTCCTAGCAGTGATACTGCACGGCCCCAATCTGAGCCTCCCGCGCCATCTCGACAACTTTGTGGGTAGGTTCATTCACGAAAACGCCGACTTTTGTCACGAAAGCCGGCAGCTTGCGGATTATTTCGCGGGCATCGGCGGGGGCTATATATCGCGGACTCCCGGGATAGAAAATAAACCCGAGAGCATCGGCTCCCTGACTGGCTGCAACCCGGGCATCTTCGTATCGGGTTATCCCGCATATTTTAATCTTGGTATTCACTGAAGCTATAATCCTTTCCTCGACCATTCGGAAATTCTCGTTGCTTTCCGGCTTGGAATATACTACGTCGGCGGAAAGGATGAAAGTGAACCAAACTTTGAAGCCAATCTGCTTGGTCCCGGGGCGCAGCCCGAAGCCGGTGTGCTCGGGATGGCATGCATTTGCATTCCCGAAACACCGGCAGCTGCGTCGAATCAAATGCGTTCCAGAGTCGGGTCAATTACTCCCGGTATTCCGGGAAAGCCAAACTGGGCATGCTTGATGGTGGCTTTGCAGGTGATAAGACACATCCGCCGTGCACTTTCTATCGGTTACCCAGCAAAGAAGGAACGCTCTTTGCTTTTCTTATTCTGCGATACTTCCAACACGGTAACCGACAGGATATATGTATATGCCCGGAGTACTCGAACATACCGGAACCGCTGCTCGTTGGCGCTCTAAAATGACACCTCAGTTCTCTCCCGACGGCCGACAGGCACAGCTTCGTCCTTTGCTCGAAGGAGCGATTGGGGTACCATTTACAGAAGGTAACCGTATCGATGTTCTGCGGAATGGGGTTGAGATATTTCCGGCGATGCTCGATGCCATACAGAATGCGAAGTCCTCTATCGAACTTCTGACATTCGTATACTGGAAGGGATCCATAGCCCACAAAGTCGCGGCAGCGCTATCCGAGCGTGCACGGATGGGGGTTGAGGTTTTTGTGCTGCTCGACGGGTACGGGGCGGCAAAAATCGGCGACGGTCTGGTGGAAGAAATGCGCTCTTCAGGGGTAGATGTAGAATGGTTCCGCCCCCTTCGAAAACTTCAGTTCTACAAGGGAAACCATCGCACACACCGGAAACTTCTGGTATGCGACGGTAAGATCGGTTTCACCGGCGGCGTGGGGATTGCCGCCGAATGGGATGGGAATGCACGGAATCCACGTGAATGGCGAGACACCCATTTCCGCGTTCGCGGCCCGGCAGTCCGGGATCTCCAGGCCGCCTTTCTGGGCAACTGGATCGAAACCGGTCGCCCACTTCTGGAACTCAAAAAACACATCGCGTCCCCGAAACCCAATGGACGGGCAGCCGGTCGAGGCGCTGAATGGGGTTTTTGAACAGGCACTATGCAGGTGACGGGAGAGCGAAGGTCAGAAGCTGTAGCCAACCGTCGCATGCACGTTCTGTGACCGATCGCGTCCGCTTCTCGGGCGGGTGACCTCAATTCCGTACAGCACGCCGACCGGTCCGATTGGTGACATGTAGCGCAATCCTCCCCCGGCAGTAAGATGTATATCGCTGCCGAACAGGTCTTCCGGTCCTTCAGAGAGCGAGCCAAGATCCAAAAATACCGGCAGCTCAAATTTGTTTCCGATACTGAACCGTGGTTCAATTGTCGCCGAAAGCATGGACGGAAAACCTTTCGCTTCGTTTGTACCCTCCCGCACTTCAAGCAGGTTGGGTTCGTAACCCCGTACCGAACCGGTGCCGCCGAGAAAGAACAGGCGGTCGGCCGGGACCGATCCCTCCGATTGTTTGCCGGTATAGGTAACGATGTGGCCGGTTCGTGCGGCGACGGCAAGTGTTATCCAGTCAAGTTCGTCGGGCGTGAGATACGTTTTCGCTTCACATTTCACCCTCACATAATCCTCAACAGGATTATCGATACCTTTAGAAAAGTCGGTCAGTACCGACAACCAGAACCCCGAACGGGGCCTGATCAATGAATTCCGCGTGTCGTACCGCGCCGACGGCCCCAGGATAACCGCGTTGCGGGAACGCTCTTTTGACGTGTCGGCAGGGAAACTTCCCGAAATCCTGTCTTCGCGGGTAAACGCCGATCGTCGCTCATATCGAAGTGAAAGTCCGGAGCTGAGCGTCTGAGACCACCTGCGATTCAGTCCGGTGTTGATGCTCCAGCCGACCGTCCCGAAACTCTTACCAAATTCAGTCTCCCGCTCCCACCCGGCATCGACCGATGCCGAAAGATGCTCCCGGAAAAGCCGCGGTTCGAGCAGACCGATTTTGGTCAGCTGTTTTGTCTGGCCGACTTCTCCTTCGAGCCAGGCTCGTTTGTTTTTCCCAAAAAGGTTTCTGTTTGTGAGTCTGCTCATGAGAAAGAACCCTCGGTCCGTCTGAAATCCGCCGCCAGTTTCGAGTAGATAGGTGTTCTGCTCCCTCGCAGTTATGAACAGGTGAACACTGTCTCGCTTTTCTGCAAGACCGATCGATCGAATACTTACCGAATCGAGAATGGACAGCTCCTGCAGTTTTCCCCGGGAACTTAAAATGTCGGATAAGATCAGTGTGTCTCCGGAGGTAAGCCCCAGTCGACGCCGAAGTATCGTTTCATCGGTGCGAAATGTCCCGGTAAAGAAAACCTTTCCTACACGGACAAAAGGTCCGGTCCGAACGTCGTACCGAACAATCACCGACGAGCTGTCGTCGTTAAACGATACCGTGGGATCTACGCGTATGTGCGGATACCCCTGATCCGATCCGGAAGTCGACAAGGCGGAGGCATCGGCATGAACCAGGTACTCCCGATACGGTTCTCCGGGACGGGTTTCCAGTTTTATGTCTCCCAGGTCGGGACCGCCCGGATCAACAGTGTGCACCGAGACCCCTTTGACAACGGATTGTGTCCCTTCGTGAACGACAAGTGTCACATTGACTCCGGTGCTTTCCGGGTTCCACTCAACGTCGGCAGTAACACGGCTTTGAAGATATCCTCTGTTGCGGTACAGAGCGCGAAGCGCGAAAATGTCTTCCGCCAGAGTTTCTTCCCTGAATGTCCCGCGTTGGAACAGCCCCTGCTCGACTGTGAGAAGGTGCGTGCCGAGTTCCTCTCGGGTAAATACGGTCACTCCTTTGAGTTGTACGGAGTCCATGGCCGGACGCGGGCCCTCACGCACCAGAAACGTTACCGATCGAACGGGAGACCGTCCGGGTTGATCTACCAGTTTTGTCTTAAAGGAAACCCCGGGTTCGAGATACCCAATTCGTCGATAACGCAATTCAATGTTCCTGGCATATTGTCTCAGGCCGCGATCGCCGATATTCCCGTGTTCAACCAATGGGCTCTCCCGCTCAAGTGCCCGATCGCTTAGACGTTGATTTCCGCTGAATGAAATGCGATACCGTGGTCCCTCGTGGATTCGTATGATGATCCGCAAACGGTTCGGAGTTTCCTGCGGAACAACCTTTGTGGTAATATCCACCTCGGCGAATCCGCGTTTTCGATAAAGTTCTGTCAGGCTTTCTATATCCGCCCGAAAACGTTCACGAACAAAGCGTCCGAGTTCCCCGGGGAGTATCGACGATCGCCAGGTATGCATCCTGAGTTTCAGTGCCGCATTCGAAATCGTCCGGTTCCCGGAGACTATGTAGTCGATAACTCGTGCGGATTCTCCACGCTCGATCCGGACATTCAGGACCACTCCTTTCCCGGTACCACCTTCATTTTCCGGGTGAACAGCCAGAGTGATTGTCGGCGTATCGAATCCTTCAAGTGCGAAAAGACGCATGAGGAGCTCTTTCTGATTACTCAGCTCCGATTGCTTCAGCACATCCCCGGGGGTCAGGGTCAGCGTTCTCAATACCGCCGAACGGAACAACGGATAGGCACCCGAAATTCGTATTGACGAGATCACGGGATAGGGCTCCAGCGTGAAATGAAATGCCAGGGAGTCTTTTCCGTGACGAGTTGAATCAACCAAAACCGTTTCGAAACGTTCACAGGTGCGAAGAGCTTGGAGCGATTGCTCGAGAACGGGGGGGGCGAACGGAGTGCCCGCACGAAGGTAAACCAGGCTTTCCGCCATCTCTCTCAAATCGGGTGACCTGAATCGCGAGGTGTCGATGTGGATAGAGACCCGGGATACATGCGAAGCCGCGGGTATCCCGGGAAACGCCGTCAGAAGAAAAAAAATGAGAGTACCAATTGATCCCAAACCTCGGGGAGCTGTTGAGATACACCGACAGTCGGGAGAATGAGCCGGGATCCGTGATACATTACGCATCTTCATTATTAACGGAACTCCAGTCGGAACTGCATCTGGGCTCCGAATGCACCTTCGGTGTCGCGATAGCCGGTGAGACTCACGTTTTCCAGGATACGGTACTCGGCCGCTGCTCGCTGTACAAACTCTCCCTTCTGGGTCTCCACCGAGTATTTCGTGCCCAGCCGACGGGTAAGTTGCTTCCCCATGGTCAATTTAATGTTGTCGATCTCTTCGGCCTGCAACTGCAATTCGTCCAGACCGGTTACCGTCCGAATGTCCCTGCCGAATGTCTGCGAAAGGACCTGCATGAGTAGCCGGTCGGCAGACATTGATGAAACGATCTCTCCACGTTCGAGTTCCGCGCGTGTTTTGCCGAAAAGAAGGAGCGACAAAAGATCCGGATCCTTCTCCGGTGGTGAGGAACTCAGCGCAAACATCAGGCTGTCCGTGGGACCGTCCACTTGCAGTGAAATCGTCCACTCCCGTACCTGCGTCTCGGCCGAGATATCTACTATCGCTTCGGTTTCATGCGAATCAACGAACTCCACTATGCCGTCCGTGATCCGGAAATCCGTTCGTTGATAGGTTATCGTGCCGTCTTCAATAGACGCTCGGCCTTGAACTACCGGATTCATCAAGGTTCCCACAAGGTGGACGTCGGGGCTGGTCTCGAGACGTGCAATATTGTTTTCCACAATAAACGACTCTTCTAGCTCCACCCCGACATCGAGGTGTATTGAGTCAAGTATATTCTCCGGATGGCTTGTTCTCCGCCCCCCGGTGTCAAATGGGTCGCCCGACGGGGTTTCGATCAGGTGCAGCCGCATATCTTCGTAGTAGGTCCCCTCCAGAATGGTTGCCTCTCCCGTCATCCGGAGATTATCTCGAGGA
Organism: uncultured Fibrobacterota bacterium; assembly: GCA_964513105.1. Taxonomy (GTDB): domain Bacteria; phylum Fibrobacterota; class Chitinivibrionia; order Chitinivibrionales; family CAYFVL01; genus CAYFVL01. The sequence continues at coordinate 2,322 of CAZEMW010000138.1, read as the reverse complement.
CCGTGTAGCCGCACGTTTGTTCCAACCACTATATCCGCCGAGCCGGGTACGGAAATTGGCAAGGCGGTAGCGTGAACGGCAAGGTCGGCGCCCTGTACCTGCAGGCGATCGAGATCAACTGTTCCGGTAACCGAAATGTCTCCCCGTCCGCTTTCTCCCACTATGTCATTTAGAGAGATACGCTCAGGAGTCATTGTAATGGTTCCTACCGTAGATCGAATTCTCTGATGAGACCCGGGAAAGGTTAACCCCACGTCTTCCAGCTCTATGCCGGCATGAACAAATGGCGTCTTTTTGTCTCCCGACCCGGAAATAGTGCCGGAAAGCCGGAGAAATCCCGATGCGTCCAGTGGAACGACCACAAAGGGCTCAATTGCCTCCAGGGGTATTCCTCCCTTGAATGTGATGTTGAATACGCTGTCCAGGTTGCCGTGGCCGTGAAGCTCCAACTCGCCCCTGGTGAGAAATCGAACTCGGAATTCTGGAACATTGAGCTTGCCGCGGTCAACGGCGGCGTGGACGGCCGTTGCGTGTACCAGTATTGAATCGTCTCGGCTCAAATGTATCGTCTCTAAATGCAGTTCGGATGACAGGTCGGTAAGCCTTTCCAGATTGCCGCGAGCCGAGACGGTACCCGAAAGTGTTCCGTCCATATCGCCTGTTCCGACAAGCGCCAGAAAGGGCCCAATCTCTGAATCATCAAACCGCAAGGCTACATCGAAATCCCTTTCTGTGGGATGAACCCGTGCAGCAAAAGAAAAATTTGATTCTCCCGCAACGTGCAGCTCGCCGTCCAAAAGATGCAGCGATGCGGTGAGATCGTTCAAAGGGCGGTTTCCCACCTTCAGATTGGTAATGAAAAACGTTCCGTTGATTTCAGGGTTGCGCAGATTACCCTCCCCCGCAAGAGAAAAAGCAGCGCTCCCGGTCACCGATTCTCTGGAGAGGTCGGCCGGCAGAATCGAACTGATCGACAGGTCTGTTCCTTCTGCCGAACCGTAGAAAGAACCGTCGAATCCTGCGGTAACCGTGCACGTCAGGGAATCGGAATCGTTGAATTTGATTTGTAGGGGGGAGAGGGTTAGTCCGGATTCCCGGAGTCGGCCGTTGATTGATACCATCGGTAGCAAGTGTCCATAGGCTTTCAGCGAATCACCTTCAACGGCAAACGTTCCGGCCGATCGTTCACCCGGGGCGGGGACTCGTCCACGAATTTGAACCCGACCTTCGAGTCCGGCAAGGAAATCCTCGAGGTAGAGTGAGTCCGAGGTGATGTCGCCGGTGAACCGAGCGGTATGCAGATTCCACCGGTCGTCGGTGCTCATTCGTACCCGGCCGTGTATCGCAAAGGACGATTTCCCGCGGTGGGCCTCACATGAGTCAATCTCAAGGGTGACGGAATCGGACAACGCGCACCGCATGCGCATTCGGTCCGCAAACGTTCCGTATTCCGGGAGCATAACATTGTGCAGATCGATTGAGGCGGTCCCTGTTGGATTTGACAAGGATCCCGTTAGTTCCGCCTGCATGTCGACCGTTCCGGAATAAAGCTCACGGCCCAGAACTCTCGGCAAGGGTGAGGTGCCCTCCGACGAGGCGGTCAGATGTAATGCGAGTCTGTCTCCGGCCAACCCGACTCTCCCGCCGCACTCGGCCCGAATGCCGTCACCCTCCAACCTGAGCGTCCGGATATGCACAGTACCTTCCCGAAAAACAATGTCGGGATGAAACGAAAAGTTCATAACCGATTCGGAGCCACGGAAGGTGAGTGTACGGGCGTGCAGTTTGCCGTGAACGGTCACGATTGCGGAATCGAGCGAGACTGATGACCCCGAGACGCTGAGATCGCCGTCGAATACCCCGGAAAGTGCCGGTTCGGTCTCGATCAAAGACGTGTCCAGCGGAAACTGCTTCGCCACTAGATTTAGCCGGTATTTGAGGCGATCCCAATGCATTGAGAGAAAGGGTATCTCATCCTCACCAGCCCAGGCAAGATCGAGGATTCCCGTGGTTTGAAGGAGTCCGTCAAGGTACTGAAAATCGCATTTTCTGATGGTTGCCTGCCGGTCCCGCAGTTGGGCGTCAAGACTGATATCGAATGGACCTCGAGAGTCGAAAGAGATCTCCTCAGCCGTCATTTCCAGATCTATTTGTGGTGACTCGGGGGTACCGGATATACTGAATGTCGCTGTGGAATTACCGTCGACCGGCTTTTTCACGAAGCGGGAAAACTCTTCAGGGCCGATATGCGCCTTACCGGAAAGCTCAATCCCGGGTGAACCTTCACCAAATGTGATGTCTCCCGTCACAACTACTCGGGAA
>CAZEMW010000137.1:0-7582 GCA_964513105.1 uncultured Fibrobacterota bacterium | reverse complement strand
AATGGGGGCGAAAAGCGCCCGTATTGATTCTTGGCAATTGTCGGTCGCCACACTAAACTGCTCAATTGCCCGTGGCCCTCGCCGGTTCATCCAGACAGAACGTCCCGGCAGACGAAACTCGATATATCTGTTTTCGACTCCGTTTTTTCCGTTTTGAAGCCGCCTTTTCTCCGGACGAAACGGATGGGACCCGATCTCTCAAAAACCGGTAGTGGGATTCATATGCAGCCCCCCGTTCGTCCATGTAAAATACAAGGGTCGACAGAAGAACAGTAATGTATACTATGCGTCGGCACAGTCGATAGTAGAAAAACCAAAATGGGTTGGGTCGAGATCCGCTGTCGGGCAGACCAACCTGAGCAACAGCATTCTCGGTGTATCCCGACGGGGATTGTTCCCGTATGATTGAGAGTTTTGTGTATGTCCGCCGTGAAGAAACAGGAAGTTGATCTACTCATTCGGAAATATAGGGGCCGGTCTCCGTTACAGACATTGTGGTTCCTGCTGACCCGGGACGGTAAGAACCTGGTCTGGGCGTTGGTCTTTTTTCTGGTTAAGCACTCTCCGGTCTGGATCATCCCTATTGGGACGGCCAGAATAATCGACGCAATAAGCGGGGATGTCTCCCGCCCTCTTTTTGTCGCCTCTGCTGCCTTTGCTCTTCTGTTCGTTACCATAGTCCAAAATCTCGGTACAACAGTGGCGTATGCATCCTTTTTCACAAAAGTACGTCGAAAAATGGAAGTCCGCCTTCGGGCCGCCCTTCTCACCCGCCTGCAGCATCTGTCGATGGGCTTCTATGAGCAGTACCAGTCCGGTCGAACGCATTCGAAAGTACTGCGAGACGTCGAGAATGTCGACATGCTGGTTAACCAGATTGTAAATATGTTGTTGCCTGCAGTTGTCGGTGCACTGGTAATGCTCACGGTTTCCTTTGTTCGGGATCCCTCGGTCGGATTCTTTTTCCTCAATATCGTCCCCATCGTCGCTTTCACTCAGAGATTTGCCAAAGGAAGAATGGCAAATTACGCCCGCGACTACCGCCATGATACCGAAATGATGAGCGCGCGGGTCTCCGAAATGATAACCATGCTTCCGGTAACCCGGGCTCACAACGCGGAAACCCTTGAGCTGAATAAAATGCAGGGACATCTGCAACGGGTTCGCCATTCGGCCAACCGCCTCGATATATCGGTCGCATGGTTCGGCGCCCTGAACTGGGTCGTGTTCCAGCTGTTTGCGCTTGGGTCTCTTGCCTTTACCGGATATCTGGCCTACCGCGGAAAAATGTCGGTCGGCGATGTGGTAATGTACCGCAGCTTTTTCATCCTTCTTTCTCACGGCATTCAGGCGCTGCTTGGAGTATACCCGTTGATGATTCGCGGTTTTGAATCGATCCATTCGATGGGCGAAATACTTGAATGCCCCGATCTTGAAATGAATCAGGGCAAACAACCGGTTCATGAGGTGAACGGGAATTTTGCCTTTGAGGACGTGTCTTTCGCCTATGCGCCCGGTGGGAAACCGGCAGTGCACCATTTTTCGCTGCATGTTCCCGAAGGACGCACCGTCGCGCTGGTCGGGTCCTCGGGCTCGGGAAAAACCACCCTGGTTAACCTCATAATTGGGTTCAGGCGACCGACCTCAGGTAAAATCCTTCTCGACGGTAGAAACATGGACGACCTTGACTTGAGAGATTATCGTCGTTTTCTGTCCGTGGTATCCCAGGAAACGCTTCTGTTCAACGGCTCAATCCGGGACAACATCATCTACGGCATGGAATCTGTCGCCGACGAGAAGCTCGAGAAAGCGATAGAAATGGCCAATGCCAAGGAATTCATTGATCTGCTCCCCGAAGGACTCGATACACAAATTGGAGAGCATGGCGCACGGCTCTCCGGAGGACAGCGCCAACGTCTGGCAATCGCCCGGGCGCTCATCCGCGATCCCAAAGTAATTATCCTTGATGAAGCGACATCAGCTCTGGATGTCGTATCCGAAAAACTGGTGCAGGAGGCGATCGATCGTCTGGTGACCGGACGTACAACGTTTATTGTAGCCCACCGGCTGTCTACAATTCGCAATGCGGATCAAATCGTCGTTCTCAAAAACGGGCAATGTATCGAGCGCGGAACCCGTGAAGAGCTTCTGGAAAAACGCGGCGAGTTCCATTCACTCTACACGCTTCAAGTGTAAAGTCGCACGGGACCCGCGTCAACTAAACCGTCCCGCCCTGGCGGGATAAGTCAAGATCTTGCAATAGCTTACGCAGAATGCCGTGTGTCGGCTGCGAAACTTGGGCTAGGCCGTCTCAAACTGTCCGGTCTTCAGGAGAACCAGCGTACAGGCTTCGATATACCGGATGCCCGCCTGATCGAGACGTCTTTTCAGATCCTCGGATTCGGTACCGGGATTGAGCACCACTCTTCCAGGCCGCAACTCCACGATGGAGTCAATCATTGGCTGCATCCGCGCGGGGCCGACATAAACGGTAAGCGTATCCAGCGGCCGTTCCACATCGCTCAGTGAAGCTGCAACGGGAAGGCCTTCAATCTCGGTAAGGGCCGGATGTACCGGAATAACACGGTATCCATGCTCCAACAGCAGTCGTACCGCCTTGTTCGAATATCGATCATGTTTGTTACTAGCGCCCAGAACGGCAACACTCTTCTCAGCCATCCGATCTCCTGTGTGAAAAGTTCTCCTGCTATCGACAAGCTCGTAAGCCGGCAAGTAAATGGGAGTGTCGGACGAGCAGCGGAGCACCGATTTCACAGGTTGACCAAGGCATACTGCGATATCTCCGGCTCGTTCTCAACGGCGTACCCCGCGAGCTATTGCACCTTTATTATGCGCCGTATCTGCGTCTGATTGCCTACCCGCAGGCGTATCCAGTACATGCCGGTTCCAAGTGGTTTCCCATTGTCGGTGCGGCCGTCGAACGCGACTCGATGCTTTCCAACCCGTGCAAAACCGGCATACAATGTACGCACGACGTGTCCACGGACATCGTATACCTTCATGGAAACGGGTTTTTGTTCGCCTTTTACCGCATGATAGTTCAAAGACGACACGGAAACATCGGGAGAAACGGCAAATTCTATACCGACCACACCGCCTTTCCAGGGATTGGGGCCGGCACTGAGGAAACCGGATACGGAAGGGAGAGGGTTCCTGAGGTACTCGATATCCAGATACGTTGCGCGTACCGGTTCCGAGAATCCGGTCGAAGCGCCGGTACGGTCATAGGCCGTAACGCGAAACCAGATATTTCGCTCATGGGGAAGCAACTCGGTATCATAGCATCGATTGAGGCAGACGCTGTCCGCTGTGAGCTCCGCAACCCTCGCCAGCATGGTTTCCGACTCGCACGTACTGTCCAGGTACATCTCCAGCGCATATCTGGTCGATGCGGTATCTAGGTCCGGATCTATTCCGGCTGGCCAATACCAATCGACTACCGTATTCCTGGTAATACTCTCCCCGTCCAACATATTCAGGTCGGGAGGAAGGGCAACATTTTCTATGTGTACAAAGAACGAAACCGATGTCTCCAATGAGAAAGAATTCCGGACTCTGACCACAACGGCTCCACTTCGGGACGAGGTATACCCAAGAAGCGTATCCAGTCTGTCCCGGGGACCGTGTTGTATCGTATCGCGGTCGTTCCACAACCAGGTGTACGTTAGTGGAGCGCCACCGGTAGAGTCTTCCGCAGATACGTACATGTTGAGAGAATCGCCCTCTCGAACAGCGACGTTTCGTTCGCTTGTTTCCCGAACTATGGGAGCTTTCGGTTCTCTGAGTGTGGTTATATAGAAATACTCACTTGTCCACAGGCTGTCGGTGTTGAGCACAACCACCGTGATAGTGTCTGTAATCCAGTTTCCATAGGTGGTGACAAAACGGTAGGTGTTGTCATCGTCCGTCTCGATAGTGTCGGTGCCGTTCCTGAGCCACAGATAGGAGAGAGGGAGTTCACGGGGATCGTGGGCTGTGACCGACAACTCGATCAGATCACCTTCCATTACGGTGACATACAAATCGGAGGTCTCCGTGATTTCGGGATTCGGAATCGGTTGTGTTGTTATCGTGAAACTCCTGTGTACCTTTTGTCCAAACGGATTGGAAACGGTACACGTCACGGTGTCGTGTCTCCAGGCCCCATATTCGGGAACAAGCGTGAGCGCCCCCGGCTCGTTTGAAACCAGGGTGTCTGTTCCGTTTTTTGTCCAGACATAGTGAAGCGGAAACCCCCGTGGTTCCTCCGCCTCGACCCAGAGTCGCACGGAATCATATTCAAAAGTCGTGACATCCGAAGGCGATGCATCAGTCAGGAGTGGAGCGGGAGCCGGTGAAGTCACAATCACAATGGACCGTGACGTACTCAATCCGGCCACATTCGTCACTCGTACGTCTATGGTGTCAATCTTCCAATCCGGATAATCGGTGACTAAGGTAAGTTTGCCGGTAGTTGTAGTCCCAAGCAAACGGTTTCCATTGCGAATCCAGTCCCACGTCAATGAGAAATTCTGGGCATCGCTCGCATCAGCAGTGATCTCAAGGGTGTCACCCTCGACCAACTGAAGAGTGTTGGACGGAAGGATAGATTCTATGACCGGTGGATTCACTTTGTCCCTGAAGGTGACGGTATACGGAAAAACCGCTCCCGTATCACTTCCGTCGAACGGTCTGACGGGAATGACGACATCGCCGGAATTGGAGTGGTGCGGAAAGACCGTATCTCCCTGCATCGTGTACAAGGGCGACTCACCATAGATAAATGACACCGGCTCCACTCCGCCGTCTACGTCCGTCACGGTAAAACTTCCGGGTTGAATTATGAACGGGCGCGGATATGAGAGAACGCGGGTAGCCTGGGCGGTAATCTGAGGAGGATCATTCACCGACTCAATCAGCACGTCCACCGTGTCTATCCAAGTTTCCTCCTCGCCCCCATCGACTTCGTACAGGAATTGATCGGGCCCCGAATAGTCCGGAGGCGGCATGTAACTGAAGGATCCGTCGGCACGAAGCTGCGCAGTTCCACGGATATTGGATTCGATCTGCCGCACGGAAAAGCCCGAACCATTATAGTATTTCAAAACCCCATACTCTCGTTCGACAACCAGCTCAGAGTCTTCTAATGCCTCGAATGCCAGACGAATGCCGCGATTATCGGAAATAACCGTACGTTGCAGGGAATCATCGAAAGTAATGGCTGCTCCCCCAACCATAAACCGGGCATTCACGTCGTGTCCTTCGCGACGAGCAACCGGCTTTGGTCCGTCGCCCATCACCATAGCAATCCAGATATTCTTGTCTTTCCCCACCGTCAATATTCTGAACGGGTCTCCGACCTGAATTTCCACCTCATCCGGACCGACCACCCATCCCTTTAACCAGCCGTTATTGCGGCCTTCGAGGAGGAATGTCTCCATTCCGTTTTCGTGGGAAGCCGAAACCCGCACTCCATCGTCCCCCTGTTCCGTACCGATATTGAGCTGCCATCCGTAGACGTGCTCCTGTACATCGCTGATCCTATCAAACGTTGACATAAGTACCGGGTACCCGCTGCGCTCTGTGAAATCGATATTGAAGGTACGGAATACTCGAGACAATCCCAATTCCCGGTACTTGCCGGCACCTTCGGCGGTCACAAATCCTCCGGTATCCCCCACGGAGAAGTACATCAGACGTCCGTTGTCTCCGCGGTCTGCATACGCTTTACCGTCGACGGTGAGCGCGCTGAAAGCATCATGATCGTACGACGTGCCCGGCCCACCGGAGAAGAGGGTGTTGTATCCCATGATACCCAGGGTAAACGCCTCCGGCGTTGACCATCCGGTCTGGCTACTCCAATCGCTATGGAACCACACCTGAATATCGTTTTCGTCTTTCCACTCGTTTCTAAAAATCGCGAGTCCCAGGATACCGTCGAGCATTCCTCGCGAAAAGCCGAGTTCCGGGTTCTTTGGTTGCACCTCTCCATTATAGAACAAGAGAGACCATACCGGTGAGGCACGGTATGGATGAAAGCGTTCCCGGAGTTCTCCGGGAGCAAGCACTCCCACGTGTCGGTCATACAGATAACGATAGTACGGAAGCACCGTGTCGCGGACGGTCTCGAATGTAGCGCAAAGATATCCCTGAAGGGGCTCTTCCAGATGGGATACCCCGGTTTGGATCCCGGCAAGCCTCTCACGAAACGAGCATGCATAAAACGGATACATCCAGAGCCTTCGTCGGCGTATTTGAGACACGAGCACCGAGTCACCGTCATTCTCGGCAGCCAGGGCCGCAAGCATCATCATGCCCGCTCCATATTTCGTATACCCATACCCTTCACTGGTGATTCCGAACTGGGCGTAGGCATTCCGCAGATGGGTTGACAGATCAGTAAGAACCTTTGCGTACCGATCTGCATACCCTTCGCGACCGAGACTGGTTATCATAATCATTTCAGCGCCGCGACAGACCGGTACCCAGTTGGAGGTTTTTCCGGGATCGGACAAATGGGTGTGCGAAAAGCTCGGCCAGGCATTTATCCCCGCCCGTATTTTTCCCGACACCCAGTTTCGCTGCTGTTCATCCCAGGCATTGTAACACCAGTCATAGCAAAAGGCGAACGACATGCCCGTGTTTGCTCGTCCAAGTCCATATCCCGCATCCGGCGTAATAAGCTCTTGCCCTGGGTCGTCGTAAATCAATCGGAGTGACTTATAGGCAATGTCGGCATAGGATTCATCCAACGTGATCTGGTAGGTCAGGGCTGCCTCGAGGGCCTTGAATGCCCTGGAATAGGCGGGACGGTCTATTATGCCGACGGCATCCAAATCATAATCGGTCCAGTTCCCCGATTCCACTCGTTGCTTCATTACCGCGAACACCGCTTCGTGATGAGATCCGGGAACCGATACGGCTTCACGAATCGCGTGCATACGAGCAGTAGTCGCGAGAAGCGACGGATGGGTCTTCGACCGGGCGGAAGGAACCCAGAAAACTAAAGCAGAGAAAACGATCAGGACTATTCGGCAGTTTTGATGCCGCTTGTTCATTGTTTATTATGAGCTTTCGACTGCACTCGATGTTACTCGAAGGACACTTGTGTTTCTGCAATGAGATCATACGAGGGGGGGGCTACAGGGAGACTTTGGACGATTTAAGCGGTTGCATGGTATAGAGCCATCCGATAATCACCTGAAAAGAGTATCAGACAACTGCCCCACGAAGGCGATATCAAGCCCGGTGGCGCTTTCCCCACCCTTGAAACGGCCAAACGGCAGAGATCGTAACCGTGGTTCCACCACGATCAGCAGTTTCGACTGGTGTTCGAGAAGCGGCGTAATACGGCCAAAGAGGAAGGTGATGAGCTTGGCCTCTATTTCTGTCTGGGCATCGGTGGTTTCCGGGCCCGGTTTCAGTTGCAGATAGTCGACAATTTTCACAAACTCCGAAGTCGGGCTGAAATACCGCCGAACCGTCGATACATCTGCTCCCTCATCCGACTCATTGGCAACCACCGTCTTTTTGCGATAGTTTTCCCGAATCTCCGCGCCGTACGAGCTCATGAGCTCTGAGA
>CAZEMW010000136.1:0-7589 GCA_964513105.1 uncultured Fibrobacterota bacterium | reverse complement strand
CCTCAATTGGAATGAAATCGCCTCGCCTGAATTCAGGCCAATTGTCGGACACCACACTAGCGAAACGAATATGAATGATTCGGTTTCAGGCAGCGCTGCAGACAACGATTCGGAAGAATTGCTCCCTGGATCCCGGTATAGACTACAGATTTTAACTACTTCGGAATGGTCGCACTCGGTATTGTGGATTGCAGAAAAGAACACGGGTGAACGCCACGGGGCAAGAGCGCAGTGCGTGGGAATATCCGAGTTGACACGGCATACTCTTCGTTTCCTGAGTAGCGGACTTTCGGAAACGCAAGGTTTTTCAATAATGAGAATCGTTTTCATGTTTTCCCTTCGAAGTGCCCATTCCGCAATGTTGAGGGTGCCGGCACAATATTTGAGCTATGCGCCGAACAGGAGATTCTTGTGTCCATCGATAAGAAAAAGGAGCCGACCATGGACCGTGAATACTTTGAAAAGGAACTGAATCGCGCATATCATCGGATAGCGGCCGATATCAGGTTTTACCAATCCGAAGGTACCGAATCCTACGTCACCGCCAAGCGTCTGTTGCTCTTCTTCATTGCAGGTAGGCTCCGAGTGGTTCTTGATAAAATTAAAAGACTTGCCGAGAACAGCGGCATTACTATTTGCGAGGAAAGTGCTTGCGGAGAGCAGAGCAGTCTTCCGTTTCAGACAACGCTACACCTGCGAGTTGAAGATGTCGCCGATATCGCGGTGAAGAAAGCCGAAGCCGACCACTGGTATTACTCGACCCTGTCGTCGCTGGATAAGGATTTCGAAACGGGCGCTCTTCATTCGCTGCTGGCGGCTTCATCAAAAAAACTGGCTTCTGAAACCAGACGAGAAGCTTCCCGGGTCCATCGGAAAGATCAGGTCGTTCCTGCCTGGACATAGGTGGAGTTTCATAGAAAGAACGACGCAAATGGTACGAAGTGCGAATGCGATACGAGGCGAAATAATAAGCGCCACCGACGGGGAAATCGGTAAGGTAGACGACCTGCTTTTTGATGTTGAGTCGTGGAACTTGCGGTATTTCGTTGTCAATACGGGGACATGGCTGCCCGGACGCAAGGTGCTGATTTCTCCCGCAGCCTGCTCTCGCCCCGACTGGTTGCGACTTCCGGTCAAACTCACTCGGGAAGAGGTGCGGCACAGTCCCGATATCAGTTCGGTAGAAGACATCACCCGATCGCAGGAAGCCGACCTGGTGAAGCACTTTGGATGGCCTGTGTACTGGGCCGGATCGGCAAATATCGGCGCGACACAATTGCCGGAGGAACCCCCGGAGCCGGAACCGTCGGAAAGAAAGAAGCGCCGGTACCTGCAGAGCGAACGAGGAATGAAACAGTTCCGTGTTGAGGCCGTCGACGGCGAGATCGGGCGTGTCGAAGACATGATTTTAGACGACGAAACCTGGATGATGAGGTATTTCGTCGTCAACACCGCGGGCCTGCTTCGAGGGAAAAAGGTTCTGGCGGCAGTGGGATGGACTGATCGTCTTGATTCCGATGGAAACGTACTTTCGGTTAGCATAAATAGAGAACAGTTTTCACACTCTCCCGAATACGATCCCCTCGCACCGGTAAATCGGCAATACGAAGAACGGTTGTATGATTTTTACGGTCGGCCGCGGTACTGGGGCCGCTAGCCCCCGACGGACTGTCTTCGTATTCTCGCGCTCCTCTCGAATTCGACGCCCGCAAAGGAGTTTAGGTGTATGATTTCCAGAATTCAAACAGTTTCCATTCTGATATGTGCTGTTCTCGCAGCAGTAGCTGCGCAAACGGAAGTTACCGATGATGCTGTCGCGGACGCGGTTCGCGATGAGCTCAGATTTGATCCGGGAGTCTCCTCTCAGCTGCTCACCGTGACGGTTGAGGACGGCATCGTCACGATGACCGGAGATGTCGGGTCGCTTCTCGAAGCCGATCGCGCGATTTTGCTTGCGGAAACGATTCGGGGAGTACGCGGAGTGGTGGACGAAATGACGATACGCCCGGTTACCAGATCAGATGCCGAGATAACCGCAGACCTGCGTGAAGCATTCCGTATGGATCCGGTCGCCGATGCGATGCAGCTCGAAGTTCGCGTGGAGGAGGGAACGGTTCACCTTACGGGAACCGTCAATTCACTCGCGGAACGAGATCTTGTGGAACGAGTGACAAAAACGGTAAAAGGCGTGCGTGGTGTACAAAGCGAGCTGGAGGTCTCGATTGACCCCGAACGGCCCGACGATGAAATCAAGGCGGAAATCTGGAAAAGGCTTCGATTCGATCCTTACGTTCAAGGCACTGAAATAGATGTTACGGTTGACAACGGCGTTGCTACTCTGGAAGGAACCGTACGCAGTCTTCCAGTGTATCGTCGAGTGATCAGGCAGGCCATGGTGACGGGGGTAACGGATATTACCAGTATCGGGCTTATCGTTGATCCGGCCGCAGGCCGCCCGATGAAGCGGGACTCAATTTCCGTAGCGATGCCCGACTCTTCGACTGAGAATGCCGTCACCTCGATACTGGAAAATCAGCCGGAAACACCGCGGGAAAACATACGTGTGGAAAGCAGTGACGGCGTCGTTTACCTGTATGGAATGGTGAATAACCTCAGAGCAAGAAACATGGCCGGGGAGGCCGCCCGAAATACCGTGGGAGTACGAGAGGTCCGGAATTTTGTCCAGGTCCGACCGACTGGAGGAAAAACCGATAAGGCTCTTGCGGCCGATGTCGCGCATGCGCTTCGATGGAATCCCTATCTGGAACGTTTTGCGCTCACTGTTCATGTAAGGAATAACAAAGCCTACCTCTACGGTATTGCCACCGATCCCGCCATGGGAAAGACTGTGCCGGAAGTGAATGTCAAGGAGGGCGTGGTAACGGTCGGCGGCACGGTTCCCTCACATGGGCAACGCGAGTTGATGATCAGTAACGTAAAGAGTGTCCGAGGAGTTCGGGAAATACACGACAGTCTGCATGTGAATCTGGGTAACACCCGCAGCGATGAACAGATAGCACAGGAGGTACGGCGGCGGTTTGAGCTCAACCCATACATTCATGATCTTCTGGTGAAAGTAGAGGTGGACGAGGGATTTGTCCGACTCTCGGGAACGGTGGGAAGCGCCCATGGGATGGCGGAAGCCCGACGGTTGGCAAATGTGGCAGGGGTGAGGTCGGTCGACGACAGCAATCTGAAAGTTCGATTCCTCGCGCAGGTTAACCGTGCGGTCGGTCGGGAACCGATTGAGTTCTCAGACAGCACCTTACGGACGCGCATACTGGATGTCCTTCGATACGACAGCCGCACGAGCGCAGTACCCATTGAAGTCTCAGTCGACGGTGGACGGGTTGTTCTCACGGGGCGCGTAAACAGTCTTGCGGCAAAAAGTGCCGCTGAAGAAGACGTGCAAAACACGGTGGGGGTTCGAATGGTGAGAAACCTGATCCGGGTCCGGCCCGACAGCGTCCGAAAGGACAGGCAGATCGCCGAAGATGTCCGAGCGGTCCTGGCAATAGATCCTCTGATAAGCACCGAGGAAATCACGGTGCAGGTACGCAACGGCAATGCGCATTTGTACGGAACGGTCGGATCTCCAATAGATGTTGCACGGGCGGGACGGGCCGCATCGTCGGTTGTCGGTGTTTCGGAGATCACCAATACGCTTCGCCCTGGGATTAGCCGTCCGGCGGTAACGGGCAGAGAGCTTGAAGACGCTCTCGAGGAAGCGTTTCTCTGGAGTCCGTATGTGGATCCGGAGCACGTGACGGCCCGAATTCAGGACGGCGTGGTAACCCTGGAGGGCCGGGTTACCAGTTGGCGGCAACTGTATACGGCTGTTCGGCTGTCACTTGAAGCCGGCGCATTCGAGGTCCGAAGTCGGCTTATTCACGATGGCGTTTCGGAGTATTTCCCGGTTTTTCACTATGAAGACTACTCGTACCGGCAATAGGACGGCGGCGGGAGGACACTATGAATCTACAGCAGATATCAAAAATAGTAAAGCAAAACGACTCGAAGATTGTCCTGCTGGTTATGGACGGACTTGGGGGAGCGCCGGGCCTGGAGAGTGGCATGACCGCACTGGAAACGGCTCATACCCCGAATCTGGACGCTCTGGCAAAGGGTGGGATTTCGGGGCTGCATGTGCCGGTGGCTTCGGGGGTAACCCCCGGAAGCGGTCCGTCGCATCTGGCGGTGTTCGGATATGATCCGGTGGAATACGAGGTCGGTCGGGGGACGCTGTCGGCCCTGGGTATCGGCTTTGATCTTCAGCCTTCCGACGTGGCGGCGCGAGGGAACTTCTGCACCGTTGATGAAAACGGAGTGATCACGGACCGGCGTGCGGGAAGAATCTCAACCGAGAAGAATCGAGAACTGTGTGAGAAGTTGAGCGAGATTCGCATTCCCGATGTTGAAGTTTTTGTGAAGACGGTCAAAGAACACCGGTTTCTTTTCGTGCTTCGGGGGAAGGGGCTTGGAGCGAACGTGGGAGATACCGATCCACATGAAGTCGGTAATCGAGCACACGATCCGAAAGCGCGAGATGAGCGTTCCGAGCGCACCGCCAATCTTACCCGACAATTCGTATCCGCGGCTCGTGAGGTACTCGACGACATGCATCCCGCCAACATGGTTCTTCTTCGTGGTTTTTCAGAGCGTCCGAACTGGCCTACAATGAAAGAGGCTTTCGGGGTACGGTCCGCCGCAATCGCGGGGTATCCCATGTATCGAGGATTGGGAACGTTGCTGGGTATGGATGTCATAGACACGCACAGTGATCTAAGAGAGGAACTGAATGCTCTAACGGGAGCATGGAAAAACTACGATTTCTTTTATCTTCACGTAAAGGGCACCGACAGCGCGGGAGAAGATGGTGATTTTGAGCGGAAAGTCCGGGTAATAGAAGAGGTAGACGGCATTGTTCCCCGGATTCTTGACCTAGGGCCCGAGGTTATGGTCGTAACCGGTGATCACTCAACCCCGGCGGTCATGAAATCGCATTCCTGGCATCCGGTGCCCACGCTGCTTTGGTCCCGGTCATGTCGGCCCGACGGTGTTGAGCGGTTTGGTGAGAACTCATGTCTTGCCGGAGGACTCGGTGCGCATTTTCCCGCAACCGACATTATGCCGATGGCACTTGCCAATGCCGGACGGCTTACGAAATACGGAGCGTGAAGAATATGCCGGTACAGAACGCGGAAATCGCCGATATTTTCTCCGAAGTAGCTGATCTGCTTGATATCGAGGGAGAAAACCAGTTCCGGGTGCGTGCATACCGGACGGCGGCTCGCACCCTTAGTGAACTGCCGCAGAATCTCTCGGATATGGTTGAGCAGGACGATGACCTTAGCCGGCTGCACGGAATAGGCAAAGATCTCGCGGGGAAAATAAAGACGATTGTCCAAACGGGGTCTCTTCCGCAACTCGAGGAGCTTCGGGCGAAACATGGTGGTGAACTGAGCACCATGATGAATGTCGCGGGCCTGGGCCCCAAACGGGTGAAACAGATTCACGAAAGTCTCAAAGTAAACACCCTGTCTGATCTGAAGGATGCGGCCGAGCAGGAGAAAATCAGGGATTTGCCCGGAATGGGAGAGAAAACCGAGAAAAGCATTCTCGAAGGACTGGCTCGGATAGCCGGCACGAGTGATCGGGTAAAGCTTTCCATTGCACGACAGTTTGTCGAATCCCTCACCCGCAAACTGGAGGATACAAAGGGGGTCAAGACCGTTACCGTTGCGGGAAGCTACAGGCGACGGAAAGAAACGGTTGGTGATCTTGACGTTTTGGTGACGTGTGAGAAAAATGAACCGGTTATGGAGGCGTTCACCAAGGGCCGGGATATTCAGAAAGTGGTATCAAAAGGAGATACCCGGTCAACTATCCTTTTGCGCAAAGGGCTGCAGGTAGATCTCAGAGTCGTACCGGAAAGCGGATACGGTTCGGCGCTACACTATTTCACGGGATCGAAAGCGCACAACATTGCCGTTCGAAGAATTGCCGTGAAGAAAAAGCTGAAATTGAACGAGTATGGACTTTATCGCGGAAACGATCAAATCGCCGGGCGTACCGAAGAAGAGGTCTACTCGGCATTGGGATTGCCATACATCCCTCCCGAACTTCGTGAGAATAATGGAGAAGTCGAAGCGGCCGCCGAAAACAAACTCCCCGAGCTGATTGAAAGAAAACACATCCGGGGCGATCTGCATGCTCACTCCCGGCACACCGACGGGAGAGATTCCATCGAGAACATGGCCGAAGCCGCAAAAGAACTCGGGTATTCGTATCTCGCCGTTACCGATCATTCTCAGAAGATCACCGTCACCGGCGGTGTGAATGAAAAACGGCTGATGGAGGAAGTCAAAGAGATTGATCGAATCAATGAAAAACTGGACGGCATCCGGTTGCTGAAAGGGTGTGAAGTCGACATCCTGGAGGACGGTGCGCTGGATTTTCCAGATTCGGTGCTTGAACGACTTGATATTGTTATCGGTGCCGTTCACTCGAAATTTAAACTTTCACGAAAAGAGCAAACCGAACGTGTCTTGAAAGCGCTGTCGAATAAGTACCTCACCTTCATTGCCCATCCGACAGGGCGGCTTATCGGATCACGAGATCCGTACGAAATTGACATGGACCGTATAATTCGTGCCGCCGCGGACGAAGGCTGTTTCCTGGAGTTGAACGGAAACCCCGACCGCCTTGATCTGAATGAAAACTACTGTCGGAGTTGCAAAGAAAACGGGGTAAAGGTGGTTCTTAACACGGATGCACACTCGACTATGGACCTGCAATTCATGGAATTCGCCGTAGGGCAGGCACGTCGCGGGTGGCTTGAAGTCGATGATGTTGTAAACACGAAAAGTACAAAGAAGCTGATGAAGCTATTGCATCAACGAAGATGAGCAGAACCAACGGTAGTAACCGGGGTGAATACGGTCGGACAAGACTCTTCCGACCTTTGACCTTTGAGAAAGAGAATCGCCTATGGGATGGGACATAACTTTTGCCGCTCTGGTAGGAATCGCAGTAACCGCCGTTTATGCCATGAGGTTTCGGAGCACCGCCTCGATAGCGCAGACTCTGGCATTTTTTCTTGCTGTATTCCTGACCGCCTGGGCAGGAGGAATCTGGGTGACGCCGCCGAGTCCCACGGTAGGAACGATCCGTCTCTTCCCGTTCATCATGGTGGGCACAATCATTGCTCTTTTGTTGGCTGCCATCTCACCTCATCGCCATTTCCCGGCCGACAGGGGAAAGGCTGCCGAGGAACGCACAACCGAGAAGAGCGCAAATCGAACCTTAAACGTGTTTTTCTGGTTGCTGTTGCTGCTACTGATCGGAACGATTCTGGCAGGCTACCTTTATCCTCGGACGGGGTACTGATAGAGAGCGAGGGAAGTCGCATCGGCGCACTGTAGTCGTAGACCCGTCACCCGAGTTCCTTCGTTTGCGACCGAGTGCCGTGAGCAGGTTTTCGATTGTGGGGTAAATAAGATTCTCAACTGAAGGAATACCCGTGGGAGCAGACGTACGAGAAGATACCAAGACCAATATCGGCGAGATCACCGCGGTCCGTGGAAGTG
>CAZEMW010000135.1:0-7592 GCA_964513105.1 uncultured Fibrobacterota bacterium | reverse complement strand
GTATAGTGGAGACGGTATAATAGAGCGCCCCTTCACCGTCGATTCTCAGAAGAACAGTATTCGCCTTTTTCAGAAGCGAATCCGGGACCGAAATACTCCTCGAGGGTGCGGCGACTGAGGCCGAATCGATGTGTCGGGTTAGCACCGTGTCGCCGTTTACGATTACCCACAAAGAGTAATTGGGATTGAATTCACCCTTTTTCGCAAAGTATAGTGATAATGCATGAATTGCTTCCGCAGTTGCTTTCGTCGAGGCCCAGTAGCCTTCTCGCCTCTGACGGCACAACCAGATTGCCGCATCAGCAAGCAGAGGCTCATCGGGTGCCGCTTCCAGCAAAGCCTTCACCGCCCTGGACGTCGCCTCTATTCTGTCGGCAGGTCCTGCAAGCCAACCACGTTTTCCTTCCCACCAGGCCATGCCGGGTGCAACATTCGCTTTCCGGGCAAGCAACAAAGCGGCCGATTTTGCCTGGTCGTGAAGGCCACACGCAGAGAGGCCTTCTGTTAGTAGAGCCAGGCTGGAAGACGACAGTTTGTTTCTGTTTTCAAATAGTTCAAGAAACGATTTATCAAGGTTTTCATTCCTTTCCGTTTTGAGCAGACTGTGGGCTATCAGCGTCCGCAAAGTAATGCTGTTTTCGTTCGAGAGGTGCCGCCGGAGCATTTTTTGTCCCATCTGCATCATTTTTTCCGCAAGCATCCGGTTTTCAACGCCGACATCCGCTTTAACGGCAATGCTTAACCCATGCACGACTAAGGCAGTCATCCGTAAATCGGTGTGATCATCCTTCCACCACCCCCAACCGCCGTCTTTGTGCTGAAGCTCGGCAAGCCGATTCAACCCCGTGCGAGTATATTCGGTAATCATTCCGGAAAGGCTATCGTTGTCTATCCCAAGCTCGCTCATTGCGGATGATACGTGGAGGTTGGGTATAAATCGGTTCAGCGTTTGTTCCACGCATCCATGTGGGTAACTGGTGAGATACGCAAGGCTCTGAAATAGGGACCATGCAAGCGATGGTGCGTATTCTACCGTTAGTGCACGCGGTTTTCGGTCGTATTCCTCCGGAAAGGGCAGTTCTATGGCTACCTCCTCCGTATCGTGCAAGACTCCGCTTTCGCCTATCGTTCGCTCGATACCATGAAGTTTTACCGGATAGGAGCGCGAAACGGCATCACCACCGACGTCGGTCCTGACTTCGGCATACAATTCCACTTCACCCCTGCCGATAAATACGACCGGCCAATCCACTCGCTCAGTTGCGTCTTTTGCTATTTGTATTTGCTTGTACCCAGGCCCATTGAGCCGTGCGCACTGTTTTCCCTCCTTAACGCTAAATGACACATCCGCATTGAGCTCATGCCCGGAATAGTTATGTATGACCGAGCTGATCACCGCGGAATCGCCAACGACAAAAGAACGGGGCGCTTCCAGCTTGATTATGATGTCCTGCTTACTAATCAATGAATCGCGAAATTCGATTAATCCGCTTTTGCCGTCGGAACCAATTGCCGTGATACGCCATTGCGTTGGGTCGTCCGGCATGGTAAAGCCAAGTTCTGCGGTTCCATTTTTTGTCGTCGTTATGCCGGGGTTCCAGTAACCCAGATCCTTGAAATTGCTGCGTTCTCGTGGTTCCGCGCCACGCACATTGAGACTAAGGCTTCCTCCGGCGTGTCCACCCATAAGGCTGCCAACCAGGTCATCTACCCCGCCGGTTCCACCGCCATAGTAAATTCCGGCGATTCCTTCCCTCCCCGCACCGCTCCGCAACCCTCCGACCCCTGCCAGGATTTCCTCAATTCCCGCGGCGAATCCCCCGCGGCTGAATATGTAGCTCATCCCGTCGCGCTTTTCATTTGCAAGCAGGCCCAGTAAGAAATCTCGTACAATTTGGTATTGCGCTCCCGACGGTTCCGAGCCAATCATACACGCCAGGAATGCATAATCGGAGTTGTAAAAGCTGCTGTGATCGGAAACAATCCTGTTTCCAAAGTACCCCGGTATCATGCTCAAAATTCCATTCTGCTCCCAATCGGACATATCGAACACGGATTCATCGACCATGGCCAGCGAGAAATTAGATGCTACCGGCTTGCCTGTTCGATCGGTAACACGCATGACTCCTTTAAAATCCGCCCCCGGGGAGGTAATCCGTTTCGCGCGCAGTTCCACTCCAAGTAGCGCAGCGCTGTCGACAACGGTAATCCTGGAATGATCCGCAACAATTCCATATTCGCCGACCTGCGAGGCATGCACATGGACATTGTATCCAAGATCTCTAGTGATCGGCAGCCGGAATCGGACAACTGAATCCAAAGCCGGTCCGACCACAGCACATTTCAGTAATTTGCGTCCTTCGATCGTACAGAATGTCGTGTTTTGATTACCGGGCGTTGCTATGGAAATCTGCGCGATATCGCCGATGTTGTAGCTTTTCTTATCGGTGGAGATTTCCACTCGATCCCGGCTGGGACGCCGATTCGTTTCCTGCTCAACAAGTATCCTTTCGGATGCGGTCACCGGTTCCTTTCCTTCGTTTCCGTAAACCGCCCGAAAATCAACTGCCCCGGTGTCGGGCAGAACAACCTCTGCACGGGCTATTCCCTGCGAATCCAGCGGCAGTTTCTGAGTAATGACCGGTACGCTGCAGGTAACAAGCAGGTCAACCGATCCGGTTAAAGGCGCTCCATAGGCATCAATGCCGGACACCACCACCCGAGCAGTGTCACCCAGTCCATATTTTTTCCGGTCAAGACTCATGCAAATGTAAGCATTTTTCTTCATTACCTTGAGTGAAGTCTGTGCTCTGACCCGGCGACGACCGGCGTCCGTTGCGATCACTTCCGCCGTGACCTCGCAGTAATCATGCACGTAATCACCATAGTAGGCAACCTTGGCCTTGCCGTCGGCGTCGAGCACGGTCTCTTGCTCTTTAAGCAAAGCTTTTGGACCTCTCGCGTAGAAATGTTGTTTGGGGTGGACATAGCTTCCTCGAGAATAGGTGTGAAGCTCTTGCGAGTACCACCGAACAATTACGGGTGTATGCGCAAGCGGTCCACCGAAATAGTAGCGTCCCTGCAGAGCAACGACAACCGGTGTATCGGCCGGTTGTGATGCAGTGCGAGTTCTCACCTGGATACTGAATTCGGGCTTCTTATATGCTTCGAGCTTGAAAGACGCCTTGGTCCGCCGAAGTTCCGAAAACTTCACGGGAGGGGTTTTGTCCGAAGCGATCACCCGCCTGCAATGGATTCTGTAGCGACCGTGTTTCGCGACGCTGTCCAGAAGAAGCGTATCACCAAAGTGCCCCCAGGTATCCACCTTCAGGGTTCGTTCATATACCGATTTCCTGTCGGGACCAATGATTTCGACGGCAGCCGAATCGACGAGGGCGGCACCCGGCATCCGTTCTTCGACAAGCCGCTTCAGGACACCTCCAAAATGCACGGCATGCCCGGGGCGGTACAATGGTCGGTCGGTGTACAAGTGGCATAGCACTGATTCGGAATCGCTCGGTTGCGTGAAAAAAGCTGCGGCTATTGCAACATGCTGTTTTTTCTCGACAACTACGCGTACATCGGCATTTCCATGAGCATCGATTCTGCTCCTGCTTACGACACATACTCCATTGGCGTCGGTAACGGTGTGATATCCCGCTCCGTTACTATTTATCAGATAAACAGCGTAAGGGGGTGGAATTGCATTTTCGGGGGATGCCCCAAAAACGACCAGTTTTGATTCATCTGATCTTACGACGCAATCAAGCAATCCGACCTGTAGATATAGCTGCTGAAAGTAGTTTTCGTTCGCTATAACAATGCGGTAAACTCCAGGCGTTCCAAACGTGTTTTCATAGCCGGCAAAACCTTTGTTCCAGACTAGTGTGTCTCTGCCGACCAACGCGAACCGTTGCGGCTTGAACAAACTGTCCGCGACCATCCGGGCAATAGTAAGAGTGAATTCTATCGTGCTGTCGTTGTCGCAGTCGCCTCGAGTGTTGATGCTCATTTTTTGCCCGGGACGAATTTTTCGACGTTGCAGTAGAAAATGAGGATACCCGTCTCCGAGTCCCAGGTAGGCAAAAAACCCTGAATAGCACATGCGGATTAATTCATCTTCACACTTCCTCGCATCGGATACCCACTTTTTGCTGAACGTCGAGAGCTGATCTTCGGTCATGCGCTCCTGCTTAAGTGGAGGCGAATTGCCAAATGCAACAAAGAGTGGTTCAAGTGCTCCCAACCGACGGGCAGCCGGCAGAATAGATTGCAGCCGTCCATATGCACTGTCGATGCTGCTGTCGCGTGCAAAGTCCTCCTTGAGACGGGATATAAGAATACTTCGCAAACTGTCGGCTCGCTGCATCGACTTGCTGTCGATCCCGGGGAATTCTTGCATCTCGGCAAGAACGGCATGACGAAATGGAGGAAATTCGTGATCTCTGAAGCCGGCGGAGTGGGAATTTGCAGTGATGATCAGAATGCATGTGAAAAAAGCGATTCCGGCTTTCATAGGAGTTCCTTAGACGGGTAGGATTTAGTAACGCCTGTCCGCCAACCGACAATCTCCTGTTGTTGTGCAATCGGGCACCCACATGGCGCGGGTGAGGAGAAGACTTGGCGGATTCAACGAATGACAACGCTGTCGGTGCACTCGAGCGCCGGGAAAGCCCCTCGTCTATTGTCGGTTGGAGACTCAGACAACAAAATGTATCAATTTTGGGGTGAGAGTCAAGGAGCTGACGTATTAAGCCCGACGGATGCCCCTGGAGCCTTGAAAAGCAGCAGTGCTCGCCAAGTAGTGACCGTCGATTGCGGCTTCTTCTTTCACTACAAACTTCAATGATGGAACCGTGAACGATCGAGTGAAATTCGCATCGGACTCAACGAAATCGATGCCCTTGATCATAAAGATACGGCATCCCCTCACCTCTGCAGAAAGTCCCTTGGCGAAACTCTCGCTCAGAACAAAAACGAATGTCCGCTCGAGCTACGCTACCTTCTTCGCCTCCTCCGGCATACGGCAAACTTCCCGAGACGTTTCATAGACGGGCATATAGGTGTCGATTTCCAATGCACGAAGCGCGTTGCGTACCGGTTCGCTCGCGTTCACAATGTAGATGTCCGCCTGCAATCGGACCGCTCGATCATATACCCTCTTGATCAGGAGAGCGGTGGAGTTGAAAACATTCCGAACATTGCGCATATCCAGCAGGAACTCTTTGTGGCCGGGCTCCATCTGTCGCAGAGTCTTGTCTGCGACGGTTTTCAGATCAAAACGGGTGAGGTATGCCGGAATCTCTATTACAGTACGTTTGGTTGCGGTACAAAAACCCATTATCAAATTCCTCCCTGATATGTCCGGGGCACATCCTGTGCCCTTTCTTGTATATCGAACATCCGAGGCTTCGACTTTAGCCCTCGAAGGGCGAAAGTACAGCGTTTTTGTGCATTTCTTTATTCGCGGAGGCCGGCCCACCGTATTTTACAATGTGGTTTCCTCGCCCTCACCTGAAGCAGGAAAACGGAGAACCAAAGAAATGGTCGTCGCTGAACTTGGCCTCATTTTTGTGGTACCTGCCCTGATCCTCGCCTTTCCGGCGCTTCATAGAGCTGATACCGGCCCCCGTAAGCTCCTACACCTTCTTGTGGCTTCCGCAAAGGTGTCTCTTTTGATTGTGATTCCCTTTTTCTACATGGCCATGAACGGGTTGGGGGGTCCGTATTCCAAGGCAGAGGCACAAAATGGATGGTTGGATTGTTACGGTGCAGCAATGCCGGCCATGCTTCCTCTATTCATCTGGGCTTCGATCGCAATCTGGGCCGTCGAAGTTCCACCGAGGCAACGTCCCACTCGCTCTCCGTTCGTTTCACTCGGTTTAGTAGTGGGTATAATGTATCATGGTACAATAGCAGTCATTCATGCGATGACCCAAACCACCTCCGGATTCAACGGGGGAGATTTCCTTGTCATGTCAACCACTTTTGCGTTTGTTCCGGTTTGGTTCCTGTGTCGGTTCATACTGGAATTTCCGAGACAGGTAGCACCAGTCTGGTCCTACTTTTTGACGATACTCGGGTCTATGCCGCTGTGGTGGTGGGGTTTGTATCGCGCGAAAACCAAGTATGCGCAGCTTCCGGAGACCAGCCCCGATTGTTTTATCGTAAGCGCAGCTTCGCACGGTCACAAAATGATGGTCAACAGCTATACGTGTCCAATTACCGGCCGCATAACGAACGACCAACTGCATCGGTTTCGAGTGTTCGAACGCTTGTGGAAAAAAGGTTTTCCGACAAGCCACGCGACCTTCAGAATCTTCTACAATGCAATCGGCCCTTGTATGGCGTCACGTCTTCGCCATCCGATAGCCGCCGATATCACATACTTTGCACTAAAGCCTTTTGAACTGATGATAGGCGTAGTAATCGCATGGTGGATACGAGGAAGTGCCCCGCAAATGAGTGACAAGGATTGAGAACGACGCGCTTGGAAAACAGGGCCTCAATCGACTCGTTTTTTTTAAGTCTACATTGTCCCTCGATCCAAGAACAATGCCTGCGGGCGAATGAAGCCCTTCCGGGTTTTCGCGACGGGTAAATCTCCCATCAGGGAATGGGCCATGAGATACCCGTTTGTCTCCCAATCCGGGATGCAACAGGAAATGTTATGGTGAAGATACCGGGGATCATTCCCGAGGCAGACGATTCCAATCTCCGACGGTACCCGTTTCATCGTACTCCGACAGTATTGCAAAAAAGTAAAGGCCTGAGCCGTCTCGGCAAAGATTACCAGCGTCTTTCGATCCGGGCAATTTTCAAAATTGATCTCTTTCTCAATGTAGACCATTTCTTCGAATTTCTGAAAATCAACAAACCCATATTTACTTAACCGCTGCGATATGAGCTGTGGCGCTCGGTACTCGTAAATACGTTTAAAGAATTCATTCTTCCCACCCAACCGCGGTTTGGGCTTGACCAGAATACGAAAGTCGATTTCAGCATTGATCTCCCGGATTTCATTATAAATGCGAATACTCTTGAGCACGTTTTCCATGTGTTCATTCTCTTCGTGAAAGATATATCTGACCTCGGCATAGCCGCGCACGGCCGCGATTTGAGCCAATCTCCGGGCGACAGTAGTCAAGATGTTCCCCCAGGATACCCGCCTTGCGTTTGATGGAAGTTGTTTATGACTGCCGCGAAGCAAACTCACCAGCAATGTCGCTCCTGATGCATCACCGTGACGTGCATACCACTTCCACCCCATAGAGACTTCCTCTAGATGTGCTTTTTGGCAGCCGTGAACGTAGACTCCCGCAACGTGTTCCCGCTCGATGCGATTCGGGTTTTGTGCCGATGCAACAAACTCAGAGAAAGGCTGATACTGCAACTCAAACCCATTGATCAAGAGCTCTCGTTCCATGCGACGACATGCAAGCCCCATCATCGTTCCGTACCGCTCGTCTTGATCGTTTTGATACAGATTTCCGCAGTCGTTACCGAGACAGTTTGTAAACACAACCGTGCCTTTGTGATCGGGAGAATGCGGGGTATCCGATGACACCCAGTATGATCTACCAATCTTGACC
>CAZEMW010000134.1:0-7595 GCA_964513105.1 uncultured Fibrobacterota bacterium | reverse complement strand
TGGCAAAACCGTACTTTCACCACATCTGCTCTGAGCCTACGCACCATCTCGATCGCATATGTCCCAACCGCAATCACGATCTCCCCGCTCTCAAAAGCGACAGACGACAGCTTGGAAAACCTTTGCACACTGCCCTTGAAGTATTCTCCCCAGTCGTGAAAATCAAGCCCTTTTGTGCGAAGATAGAGGTTTCTCAAAGGCTTGCGCACCTTCTGCACGGCGCTCCCATTAGGAATCCCCGCGGCGATTCGAACAGTATAACCACGGTCGAGGAGCTGATTTCCCATTTCAACGGTCACTCGAGATCCACCCGAACGATTTATCGACGGAAGGACAAAGGTTATTCTCTTCTCTGTTGCTTTGATATTCCCGCTACATTCTTCAGTCATGATTTGTCTCATCAAAAGCTCCACCCCTGATGCTGCAGTACCTGGAAAGTGTTCTCCTCATCCGACACCTCCGTTATACTGTACCTTCGTACCTGCCTCCGCAGGTTTTGCTTTAAGGACCTGCTCCAGAAAAATCGTCGGCAGAAACGTGGCGACGTATCGGATAGCATCCTGTCTTCGATGCAACCGACGGTATGCCAGAGAAAACACCTCACGGGCCTCTGCCCTCTTTCCCAATCTCAACAATGCCATCCCCCAACCCCGCCGATACTCTTCAAGGCGGCGATGAACCACCTCCCGCTCTTCCTGAGTCAAATCGGTCCGGTCCGCAAGCGCCTCATGTATGCCCGTCATTATCCGTTTGGCCCCAACCGGATCCATCCGCCGCCTCTTGGAGAGGCCGGAAGCCCCGCTTGATTGCCTCCTGATATGGACGTATTGACAAGGATCGAATCCCCAGGCACCCTCCGTCGCCAGCCGACAGAAAAGGTCGAAATCTTCGTATATAAGACGTATCGATTCATCGAATCCACCAATACGCTCCAGGGCGCGATGCTGAATCAGACTTGTTTGTACCCATGCGGGACCGTACAGGAGCTGCATAGTCAAAGGACGCCGGACCACTGCTGGAACTCCACGGGTCAATCCGGTTCGCTCGAACAAATCGTTTCCCCGCTCTTCATCCCGATCCAGAGTGGCGTTAACAACATGAACAATCAGCTCCGGCGTGTTTCGTATCGCCTCCGTCTGGACCTGAAGCTTCTCCGCCTTCCAGGTATCATCCGAGTCCAGGAACGCAATCCAGGCGCCACGCGCGACGCGCATTCCCAGGTTTCGTGCGGCGGCCGCCCCTCCGTTGGCGCGACGGATGACTCTAACGGCATCGGAGTATCCTGCCAGCACTTCCCCGGTACCGTCCGTTGATCCGTCGTCGACGACGATTATCTCAAAATCACGGAAGGTCTGGTTTAACACACTGTCAATTGTCCCCGATATCGTTTCTCGTCGGTTATATGTAGGTATGATTACGCTGACAAACGGTTTCATACTTGCGCGTCCTTTTCCGAGATACCGATCCGTTAATTCCACCCTTGCGAATAGCCGTATCTCTCAAGAAACGTAAGACTTCAAGTATCATGCCGAAGTACTGTTGCGGAAGACGCTTGCGAGATCAGGCATGTAAGGAAGGTTTCTGGTCATCATGTAGACCAGTAGAAGGTACAGAATGCCCACGGCGACACCAATTGCCACGAATCCGACAAGTTTGGTCGCTTCGAGAAGCGGTGTCATTCCACCAAATACCCCTGCGCCGGTGATCACCACACCCGTTATCAGCGGGAAGATGAGTGGCTTGTAATATGAGCCAAGAGGCAAACCAACCGTTCGAGAGACAAGAACGGGTTGGATTATCAGCTTTGTTACCATCATCGGAATCGCGGTTCCCAACGCAGCCCCTATAATCCCGAATTTGATGACAAGGACTATACTGATGGAAAGATTCGCCACCGCCTCCCCAAGCGACAGTTTCGCAAGACCGCGGTGTTTGTTTTCGGCAAGCAAAAGTCCAAAGGCCGAAGACTGAGCCAGTTCAGGAACGTACGCGGCGGTCAAAATCCATAAAACCGGCACCGCGGCTTCGAATCCTTCTCCCACCCAGAAGGAAATGAATCGCGCCCCGAACAGGACGATCATCATTCCACCTCCGCACGCCAGTACCGCCCCAACGAAGAGCGACCGGGTAAAAAGGTTTTGTTGTTCGTCTTTCTTCTGCCGCCCTCCCAGCCGGGCGAACCGGGGAGTGATGACGCCGATACCGGTGTTTATCGCATTGAAGAAATACTGGATTATCAAGGACGCCACGCCATAAATGGCGACCGCGCTTACGTCGACAAATCGTCCGATAATGACATTGTCGAATTTTGTTCTTACCAGACTCGACACCGTTATTACGATACTGGGAATACCGTACCCGATAAGCGTTTTCATAGTGCTCCAGTGAGCGGAGCGTAGGGACAATTTTAATTCCTTTATCCGAAATCCACACACCGCCCACTTGGCGGCCAGTACCGCAAGCGACATTCCCAGCGTCCCGTACGCCGGCGCGGCCAATCCCCATCCCGCACGAAGCGCCCAGACGATGAAAACCGCTCTTCCTACATAAGAAAGGGAATTAACGATGTTGATGGCCACATACTTTTCGTAGCCGCCCAGAACCGCGGTAAATACCATATTCAGGAACTCGGCCCAGGTGGAAATGCCAATCACATATACCAGAACGGTAAACGCCCGACGATTTGCATCCGAAATGTCAAAGAAACCGGCCAGTGGTTCCGCAAGTAGTACGGATACCAGGATCATTAGCGATCCGGTGAACAGGAAAAGAAAGAAAGCGGTACTCACGGTAGCATTCAGCCCTTTGGTATCACCCACCTCCGCGTCCCGGGCTACGTATCTCATTACCGCGGATCTCACACCGAGATTCAACAGACCATAATATCCGGCAAAGGAGTGGACCAGTGTCCATATGCCGTATCCATTCTTCCCCACATAGCGAATGATGATGGGAGTCATGACAAACCCCAGCACGACGTGAATGCCCAGAGTCGTCCAGTTACTAAGCGCGTTTTTCGCTAATGACGGTTTTTTCCTGCTCACCTTAACGGCCTCTTTCCATCATCATCTGTTCCCTCCCTTACACCCCGAAAAAAAACGGCCGCACCACAAAAAGCCACTCACGGCTTTTGGATGAGTACGACCAGGGCAAAAATCAATCTCACTCTTGTCTGAGTGAATCCGCAATCGTGCGACACCGCGGTTCGCTTATCTGCCGCCCTACCGTGCGACATTGCTATTGCGGCGAAATATCGGTCCGCCCCCTGCTGTAGTTGCAATTGCTTCGTAGCGGCGCGCCCGACAATCCTTCGTCCACGGCACTTCAATCCCGCTCATGGGAAAGCGTTTTTCGGGGATGGCGGGCGTTATCGATCAATGAGCCCCCAACCATTTCTACACCGCTATCGATATCGGAGGCGTTAACATCCGTTTCTTCTTTCAGGACAATGCGCTCGACATCGTCTTCTCTCCCATAATTCGTCATGCCTGAAAAGAAGCCGTCAATATCCGCGAATAATCCGTCGGCCTTTTTCCGGATTCCCGAGATCCGTTGTGACAGTAAATCACGATAGGAATCACGTTCCACATACGTTTTCTCTATGCGATTGAGAACCCCGACCTCATCAAGCGATCTTGGATCGGCAATCAAGCCGTCCAGGTTGAGCGATTCCATCACCCCCTGGAATTTTCGGCTATAGGCGACCCCGACGGCAGGTATTCCGAGCGAAAGAGCGGCTATACAAACATGCATCCGTGAAGCGACTACCAATTCGCAGTTTGCGATGAGCGATTTTACTTCACGTTGATTATACTGAAACCCGGGAACAAGCACGCGGTCACCCAGCGGTCCGTTCCTGAACTCTTCGTACAAAGAAAGACAAACAGCCTCGTCCGACTCCGGGTTGTTGATTCCGAACACATGGGGAAGCAGCACGATGGATCCGGAATGGAGTTCTGCCAGACGGTGAACCAGTTCCTTGACGAGGCGTCGATAATCCACTCGTAGCCCGAACATGTTGGCTCGAGAGTATCCTCCCATGTACAGAAGACCACTGACGTTGACCGCAACGGGCTTCTCCGTTTCAAACCTCGTGCACTCGGCAATAAAGGATTTCATATTCGTGCCGTCGTCGCTTACCGGCAGAGTAAATGCCATGTCCGGACGAAACTGCACTTTGCTTCGAAGAGCCGGGATGCCGAGAAGGTCACGGGCACGTCGAAGGCTTATGTAATCCCGTGCATAGATTCGTTTGGCCGAGACCAATACGGCACGCGCCGTCCATCGAGCGATATTCGTGCGAAATGGTCCGACTGTTTGAGGCAGCAGTATCAGCGACTTGCCGGTGAGTGCAACAAGCAACTGGGGAAGGGAAACGTAGAAAAAGCGGAACAACCCGTAGATGTCACTAAAACTGTCTCCCCCGCTTGCCGCGGCGGCGACATCACAGTGAGCGAGACCACGAAGGACCGGGTATCGATCATAGAGTGCCCGTCTCCTGCCGGCGGGAATCAGTCGCCCTATAGCGGCAATCAGCAGCAGAACGGCTATATTGTTCTTTAGGCTAAGGTTTTTCGAGAACCTCATCGGTATCACCGGTATTGAAATCCGATGTCCCCCGGATAGGTCATGCTCGAACCGACTCTCCCTCTTTGCGTAATCCAGTATCGATATGTCCGCATTCGGGGAATGACGCAGTATGCCTGCAATTGCACTGTCGGTAAGGGCGTTCACCCCTAGATTATTTGTCGCGTATGTCACTCCCAGCAGGACAACGGACGGTTTCCCACCAGCTTCATCTCTCTGCTTCATGCAGCCTCCGTAGATAGTTCCACCTCATCTTCCTCATCCTCTTCCTCTTCAGGCAGTGATTCGGTGGCTATGCCGATGTCTCGTGTGGAGCCGATTGCTCCCAGCAGCATGTACCAGAAAACCACAATCTGGTCGAAATAGGAAACCGACAAAAATGAGACCGCATGGCCCAGCAACGACACTCCGAGGGCCCATACGACTATTTTCTCCGTCACTCCGCAATCGGCCGCATCAAATGCTTTGATTGTTCTTCCTATCGACCCGAACGCGATTGATAGGACGCCGATAAACAGCACCATAGTAACAACTCCGCCGTCAACCCCCATCCGAAGATAATAGTTGGTGATATCCACCATGTCCGGGTTGATCGGCAATGAATACGGCATCCAATGAGCGGTATATGTCGTACCGACCAACCACCACTCATGCAGGTGGTTCACCGCCTGATCTATCAGCAACGCTCTATGATAGCCATGTCCCCCCAAAACGTTTCCGAGTCGATTCATCAAAAACCATACGGGGGCATGCATAAAAAAATGCAGAGTCACTAAAGCCAGCAAAGAGACCCAGCGTACCGCTCTGACGCTATACCGAAACCGCCACATTAACATTCCAAACAGAACGAATACGAGTGCCAATTGCGGACCGCTTGACGAAGGTGCAAGCACGATCGTAATCGACGCAACAAAACCTGCCAAGGCAAGCCACTTTCCCGCAGTCGACTTCCACCACAGCATCATGACCAGTGGAAGAGTGGTGGCTCCGAACGTTCCCGCCAGAATCGGATGTCGAAAGGCTCCCTGTGCCCGGACCTCCCCGTCTCGGATAGCCGCAAGCGGCGAAACTCCCCCGAACATTGAGAACCAGTTCTGCCGGGTAGTGACTTCCACAACCATGGAAATTGCCAACGGAATCATGAGGATTGCCAGGGCACGCCCCAGCCGCATAACGTCTTCGATATCTACTATGAGTATTCGGAAAATGAAGTAAAACCCCAGCGCGTTGTAAATGAACCCCAGTCGGTTTATCAGTGCGCCGGAGGTCCCCACCAGGATGGTATGAGTCACGGTTGCCGCTAAGGCCCACACCAGCATCACAATATCAAGTGCATTTAATCGAGATATGTTTATTTCACCACGAATGATCACTCTCGACCATGCAATGAGTAGCAGTATGCGATGAACGGTAAAATCCAAAGAGCCTACCATGAGTACTTGTCCGACGGTCATATACCCGCCCGCAATCAGAAGCGGCAGTGCAACGTGCTTCCGCGGCAGCAGGAAGATGAACAGTCCGGCCGCAATGATAAAGGCGATTGCCACGGGACTCAAAACGGTTAATGCTTGCTGCTCCATAGTTCCTCACTTCCATTCGATCTGTGCGGCTACCCCGGTATGCCGACTCGCTGTAATCCCAACGACCAGGCCAGCAATCCTCGATATTTTCTGAAGGCATCCGACCCACCGGCAATCGGCAGTACCGGGATGGAGGATATCGCCAGCAAGGCGAGTGATGCAATAACCCGAACACCGGCGCCTGCGGCAACCGCCGTTCGGTATCCGAAGCTACTCAGCCGGCCATAGTGTTTACGCATGAAATAATAGTTTGCATCTCTTTGCCTGAGTGCACTTCGATACGTTTCTCCGGCAGCCGCGGAACTTCCTCCTCCGAAATGAGTTACCTGTTCCCCCGCCAAATATCGAATGAGCATTCCGGATTCCCGGATACGGTAACACAGGTCAACGTCTTCACCGTACATGAAAAACTGTTCATCATATCCCCCTATTTGGCGAAAATAGTCGGCCCGGACCATCAGGCAGGCTCCACTGATGCATTCCACGTCCCTGGAATCCCGATGATCCCAATGACGCAGTTCCACCGTTTCGAAAGTGGAAGTCCATGGGAATACCCGATTCAGCATGGCCAGTTCGTTGAACTGTCGACGGACAGTCGGGAATCCTCGTGCGCAGGTCATCTGGATTGATCCGTCACCATTGCGTAACCGACACCCGGCGGCACCGTAGCGGGGATGGTTTTTCAGAAATGAGCACATTCCCCCAATCGCGTCGGTTAACAGTTCGGTATCGGGATTCAGAAAAAGAATGTGCGAGCCCTGAGCCTCCTCGGCTGCAATATTGTTCGCACGACCAAAGCCGTGATTCTTCCGATACTGAAGAAATCGAACATCCGGGAATTCGCGGGCAACCATCTCGGAACTACCGTCGAAAGAAGCATTATCCGCAACGATCACTTCATACGATACCGATCGAGTGTTCGCATACAAGCTAGAAAGACATTGACGCAAATACTCTTTTGATTTCCAGTTGACGACAACTACCGATACATCCACATATTCCCCCTAGCGCCAGATGCTTGGTTTGAACACAAGCCGGTTCATTTGCTGCTCACGAAGATATCGCACCAGATCATCCTCGGCGACCTGCGGTTCGCGCCGCAAATACCCGCCGACGTACCCGGTCATGATCCCAAGCGCTCCCAGAACATAGGGTGGAGAGAACATACGCTTGGCACATTTTGCGGCAACAAACGCCGGATGATATCCGGAAATGTAGTTGGCTCGACCATTCTTGACAAAATTCTTCCATGCTCCGTCGGCGCCACCAGTCATACGGTGCTGTAAAACGTGGTAGTCGCTGAAGCTGCGCGTGCGCCATCCAAGCATATTTGACTTGACCTCATCCAGCGTGTCCCATCCGGGCGCACGAAGTAGGCCGCCGATCGCTTCCCAGCAACCGCGACGATAGATTTTTGTTGCCCCACGG
>CAZEMW010000133.1:0-7598 GCA_964513105.1 uncultured Fibrobacterota bacterium | reverse complement strand
GTATAGTCGGATACGCGCGAGGCCTGCTGCATGTTGTGCGTTACGATCACAATCGTATAGCTTCCACTCAACTCCCTGATGAGGTCCTCCACTCGGGCTGTTGAGCGAGGATCAAGAGCAGAAGCCGGTTCGTCCATGAGTAGAATCTCAGGATCCACCGCAAGTGCACGCGCAATACAGAGCCGTTGTTGCTGTCCACCCGATAAGCCCAGCGCGCTTTCGCTCAACCGGTCTTTCACTTCATCCCACAAAGCCGCTTTCCCAAGACTTCTCTCAACGATTTCTTCCAGTTTCGACCGGTTCCGAACGCCGTGTATTTTCGGTCCGAACGCCACATTCTCAAAAATGGACTTGGGAAACGGCGTCGACCGTTGAAATACCATACCGATGCGTTTCCTCAGAAGTACTACGTCGGTGTTGGGAGCGTAGACATCCTGCCCGTCAATTGCCACCAGTCCCTCAACCCGTGTGCCGTCTATGGTATCGTTCATTCTATTCAGAGACCGGAGGTACGTAGTCTTTCCGCATCCCGAAGGGCCTATTAAGGCGGTCACTTCACCGGCGGGCACATCCATGGAAATGCCGAATAGCGCCTGTGACTTGCCGTAGTAGAAATCCAGGTTTTCGGTTCTGATTTTGGTCTTCTGCTCGGTATTGGTCATGCTCTCTCCTTCTTCACCGTGACACGGGTACATGCAACGTGAAGGTTGTTCCTTTTCCTACCCGACTCTCGACTGAAGCGTTCCCATTATGAACATTCATGATATGCTTAACTATGGCAAGCCCCAGACCGGTCCCGCCCATTTTTCTGCTTCGGGCCTTATCTACCCGGTAGAATCGCTCAAAAATCCGCGGAAGGTGCTCGGATTCGATGCCGGGGCCTTCGTCGGAAACCGCAATACGGACCTCTTTCTCTTCTTTCGTGCAGGTCACCCGGACCTTCGTGCCCCGACCGCTGTATTTGACCGCATTATCCACCAGATTTATCACCGCCTGCTCCAGCAAGGACGAATTTACTTCAACTATCGTTTCCTGGTTGCAACTGAACTCGACTGAAACGCCATTCTCCTGAGCTTTCCCGGAGCACACCCCCACGGCTTCTCTGACAATACCCGCCAGCGAGGCCCGCTCAAGCTCGACCGCTTCGGTCTCCTCTTTCTCCAAACGAGAAATGGTAAGAAGATCTTCTATTATGGAATTCAGGCGATTCACGTGATTTGCGATTATATCGAGAAACCGAACGCGTTCCTGTTTCTCTTCAATTGCCCCGTCAAGCAGTGTCTCGACAAATCCCTTGATTGATGTCAACGGGGTTCGTAGTTCATGAGAAACGTTGGCGACAAAATCCCGTCGGATTCGTTCCAGTTGCTTAAGGTCGGTGACATCGTGCATGACCGCCAACGCCCCCTTCGTTCCCCCCTTCGATCCGGTAAGAACATTGCCCTGAATCTCCAGTGCATGCTCACCCCCGTTTGAAGCAACGAAGCGAATCTCACGATTCATCGCTTCTCTCCGGCTCAGCAGCTCTCGAAGGAACATCTGAAGCTCTGCATTCCGAACCGCCTCCTGAATCATCTTCCCTCGGATCGCGGTATGATTTCCGTCAAGCATTTTCGCCGCGGCCGCATTTACCATCAGGATTCGTTCTTCGGTATCGACCGCAATGACCCCCTCAACCATTCCCGAAAGTATTGCATTCTGTTCATTTCTTTGCCGCGTAACGGTCCGTATTCGTTCATCGAGCTGGCGAGCCATTCCGTTCATGGCATCGGCCAACTCCGCGGCTTCCAGGGCATCGGGGATCGGCATCGGTGTGGACAGATCTCCTCGGGCAAATCGGTCGGCCCCGTGCCGCAATTCTTCGAACGGCCGACTGAGTCGTCGCGAAAGAGCCAGGCTGAAGACCACTGCTATTCCAACTACCGCCAATCCCGCCAGAGCCAGGCGACGAAAGATTGGACCGAGGGCGTCGGATATGGTAACCATGGGCACCGATGTTCTCAGTACTGCCTTGACCCCCGATTCATTCCGCATCGGAACTGCCACATAGGTCAAGTCGCGTTCCAGTGTCGCACTGTACCTCGTTGCCACTCCGGTATCGCCCTTGAGCGCTTCAATTACCTCCGGCCGATCGCGGTGATTGTCCATCGTTGCCGGCCACTCATCGGAATCCCCGATCACCATGCCGCTGGGAAGTATTATTGTGACTCGGGTGTTTGCGCGAGCCCCAAGCCATTTGCAAAGCGAATCGATTCCCGAGGTATCAATGCTTGAAGTCGAATCCTGATCAAGAAGAGTAGTGAACTGACTCTGCAGAACGACTGCTCGACGTTTCAGAGCCGACTCGGTCTGGTCATGGTAGAACGTACGAAACGCGGCTGTTGCATAAAGGATGATAACCCCGCATGCGGCTGCCACAATGACAAGGAGCGAAGGGAATATGTGCCAGAAAAAGGGGCGACGCTTCATCTACTCTTCCTTAAAGCGGTATCCGATTCCGCGAACCGTTTGAATGTATTTGCCGCTCGGACCAAGTTTGCGGCGTAGCCCCACGATAAGCACGTCGACGCTGCGGTCGGTTACCGGATAGTTCGCCCCATGCACCGCCTCCACAATCTGAAACCGGGTGAATACCCATCCGGGTCTGCAGGCAAGATAGTAGAGTGCCTTGAATTCCGAAGAAGTAAGATCGATACGCTTGTCGCCGACGACGACCTCGTGCCGACCCGGATGTATTTCCATCCCATGTATTTCCAGGGGTTTCTGCTCCAGTACGCTCTCCTGTTGTTTTCTACGGAGTACTGCTCGAAGACGCGCAACAAGTACACGCGGGCTGAACGGTTTGACGATATAATCGTCGGCCCCTACTTCAAGCCCCGTAACGACATCGAGTTCTTCCCCCTTTGCCGTAAGCATAATTATGGGAAGCTGTGCGGTATCGGGCGATTTCCTGACATTCTTGCATACTTCCAGCCCGTCCATGCCCGGCAGCATAAGATCCAGAACAATACAGTCGGCTTTGCGAGTACGAAGATGAGTCAGAGCTTCTTCGCCGGAGGGCACTCCTTTGACCTGATACCCCTCTTTTGCCAGATTATAGGCAATCAACTCGAGTATATCCTCTTCATCTTCGACTACAAGCACAAATTCCTTAGGCATAGCGGCTTCCTCCGGTCGGGGCGATCAGAATTCCACTCTCCATCGGCGAGCAATCAGTTTCGACACCATGTTCAGCACAAGGACGAATGATATCAGTACAAACGATGCCCCCCAGGCCAACGAATGCCAGTCCTCGTACGGGCTGATTGCATAGTTGAAAATCACCAGTGGAAGTGAATTTACCGGCTTCATTATATTGTAATTCATGAACGGATTTCCGAACGCCGTGAACAGCAGAGGAGCGGTTTCTCCCGCTATTCGCGCTATACTGAGTAGCACACCCGTAACAATTCCGGAGAGCCCCGCGGGCAGTATCACCTTCAAGACGGTCAAGTAGTACGGAGCCCCCACCGCAAGTGACGCCTCCTTCAGAGTGTTCGGTATGAGTCGCAACGTTTCTTCGGTTGTGCGTACCACCACCGGAAGCATCATCATGGCCAGCGCTATGGAACCCGAAAACGCGGAAAATCCACCCAGAGGGCGCACCACCCAGATGTAGGCGACTATTCCAATGACGATTGAGGGCACTCCCTGCAAAACTTCCATACAGATTCGAACCGCACCGGCCGTCTTGCCCCTCCCGGTTTCAGCCAGAAAGATACCGACCGCCACCCCCGGAGGTAGACTGAACAGACAGGCAAGCCCCACCAGCATTAAGGTACCAACAATTGCGTTGGCGATACCTCCCCCCGATTCACCGACCGGTCGAGGCAGGTTTGTAAAAAAGCTCGGCTTCAGGGCGGAAATCCCCTCCTGAGCGATATGAACAAAGATCAACAGCAGCGGAGTCACGGATATCGCACAAAGCGCTATGATAATTCCCAGAAATACCCTGTCCCACAGTTTTCGACGTCCCAGTAGACCACTACTCATTGGCACTGCCTTTCATATCGTTCGGCGGTTAACGCCCTATTTCTCGTACTTAGAGAATTTGTTGATGATGAGCTTCCCGACAATACTGATAACGGTTGAAATTATAAAAAGCAGAAGTCCGATTTCCATGAGCGCGGAAAGATACACTGCTTCCGTGGCTTCGGTGAATTCATTCGCAATGATACTTGCCATCGTGTTGGCCGGGCTGAAGATGTTGGTTGGAAGAGCATTTCTGTTTCCAATTACCATGGTCACGGCCATGGTTTCACCAAGGGCTCTTCCAAGAGAGAGCATCACACCGGCAAAGATTCCCGAACGCGCGTACGGGAACACTACTCCTTTGATAACCTCAAACCTGGTAGATCCAAGTGAATACGCGGCTTCCTTCAAAGGCGTAGGAACCATCGTAATTACTTCCCGGGAAACCGACGCGGCATAGGGTATGATCATAATGGCCAGAATAATCGAAGCGGTAAGCACCCCGACACCATATGGCGGCACGTCTATGGCCATTTCCAGTTCTCGAACAAGCGGCACCAGAAAATAGAGCCCCCAGAACCCGTAAATGACCGACGGTATGCCCGCCATTAATTCGATCATGGATCTCAAAACCGACGATATCCTACCTCGACGATAGTACTCACCAAGAAACAAGGCGATCGATAGTGCAAACGGAATACATATCGCAAGAGCGAGGAACGAAGTTACAATCGTACCCACGACAAAGGGTAAGGCACCGAATTCTCCGGCGACCGGGTTCCATTCCGTACCGACCAGAAAACCCAGACCGAATTCCTTAATCGCCAGATTCGACGCCACCAACAGCGTTATGAAAATTCCTGCAAGCAGGGCAATCATCGCCCAGGCGGAGCCTGCCAGGCTTCCCTTGAACAGGGACTCCCCAAGCGCGAACCGCCCGATTGTTTTTTTACTCATGCGCTACGTTCCTCAAAGCCTTTGCTGGAATAACCGGAACCGAAAACCGCGGTTCGGATGGAATGAGTCGAAAGGGGGCCTTTTTCGGTGAATGGTAAATATCTGATTAGATTGTTAGCGCTCTATTAGGTTAGAGTTAGTGTTGAGTTAAGAGACCAACATTTTACCTTTTCCACCGATTTTCCGTGCTTCCATCCACGGTTTGCACTCAGATTCATTTTACCGAAGACCCACCTTCCGCCCTGCGGCCGCAATTCTCCCAAAATACTAGAATTTTGCCGTTGTTCGGAGAATCGCCCCTATATCACCCGGCTCCTGTGATTTAAGCCCAGCAGGATCATTGCCGATATTGAGGGCGAATTCCAACCCACCAAGTACTTTCTTTGTTAGAATAACCATCCAGGCCAGATCGGCACTCTTCTCAAGTTTTCGCGCCGGATGATACTCCAGCTCCACTCGGCACATACTGAGAATACCGGCAGTCGGGATATCGACCCCTCCCATAAACCAGGAGTTTTCGTCAAAATCACTGATATCAACGTTTCCGTACTCTGCAAACAGAGAAAACCCCTCGGCAATATCAAGCTGGAATGCCGCCATCGCGCGATGCGCCGGATCATCCTCATCGGCCAATGCCTTGTAGCTGATCCCAGCCTGTAGTTTCAGCATTTCAATCGAAGAGGTTTCAAACCGGAACATTGTGTACGCGTTGTCCACCAATCCGTCCTCCACCAGTTCCGCCAGGTAGAAGTCGGTTTTGATCGCCTCGACGGGGACGTGGAAACGAAGTCCGTCAACGATGGTGTAGTTTGTTTTCATGGCACCGCTTCCGAATGGTTTCTTCAGTCCCGGCAGGAATCGTCCGAAATATGCGCCGGGACTGTATTTCTCATACCACCGCCCGGCCCGGGCCTTCACCACTGACATCGGCGCATCGAACCATGCCTGCCTCAGGTAGAACTTGAAAGTACTATCCGCATGTATCAGGTCTTTGTTGAGCCCCCACTCCTGCTGGGCACGAATGTGGAAAAGACCTTCCAACCCCTTTTCGGTTGTTCCCCCAGCCTTCAACTCGGCCCGAATAAACGCATCATCGAGATTACCCTTATCCTGGTGCACCGTCTTTTTCATCTGCACCGCGGCCGCCCCGGACACCGATGTCTCAGCGCCGGCTCGTAACGTGATGGCCGAAGCAATTGCGGCGACGATTATTATCCATCGCGTTTTCATCTCTCTTCTCTCCCCTCCAGGTGGACGCAAAGGCGCATCACCGTCGTTCACCGCTTCGGAATGCGCCCGAAATAGTTTTTTGCTTACTATTCTCGAACAGGCTTTTCTTTGTAGGTAATTGATTTGATCAGGGCTTCCGCACGCGCCTGAGCCGCCTCGGACAAGGGGGCGTAGTCAAGAGGTTCGGCGTACTTTTGGCCGGCGTGGGTCATCCACCACAGAAGTTTTACCAATTCCT
This sequence comes from uncultured Fibrobacterota bacterium, assembly GCA_964513105.1. GTDB lineage: Bacteria > Fibrobacterota > Chitinivibrionia > Chitinivibrionales > CAYFVL01 > CAYFVL01. The sequence goes on along the minus strand of CAZEMW010000133.1, from coordinate 1,162 downwards.
CGGCTTTCTCTTTAGAACGCTTTTTGTAACTCTGTTCCCGGTAAAGGATTATCCAGGTGAAGCTTGAGAGGGGGTACCCGTTTTCCGCGGCGGTGTTGGTCAGCGAAACACGGGTATGCGTGGGGATTTCGACACTGGCTGCGGCACTGATAGAGGAGATTGTCGGATCGACAAAATTGCCGGCTTTGTTTTTGATAGCGGCCTGCGGCATATTGTTGTGCACCGCATACGCCAATTCACAGTATCCGATAGCGCCCTTCATCTGCTTCACCAGTCCGGAAACACCTTCGTTGCCCTTTGCCCCCAGACCGGTAGGCCATTTCACAGACTTTCCCGCCCCCACTTTCTCCTTCCACGCCGAACTTACCTTGGATAGATAGTCGGTGAAAATGAAGGTGGTTCCACTTCCGTCAGACCTGTGCACGACCATTATTTTCGTCTTTGGAAGCTTCAGTCCCTCATTTATTGCGGCGATTTCCGGGTCATTCCAGCTCTTTATTTTCCCGAGAAAAATGTCGGACAATACCGCGGCATCGAGCTTCAGCTCCGGAGCTCCGGGCAGATTGTAGGTGACCACGACCGCGCCCAGACACGTCGGCACATGAACGATCTCCTCCTCGACGGCAGAGAGCTTCTCTTCGCTCATGAACGCATCGGTAGCGCCAAAATCGATTGTCTTACTCTCCAATTGCCGAATTCCACCTCCCGAGCCAATCGATTGATAGTTTATCCTCACCCCATACTGCTTGTTGTAGACATCGAACATTTTTGAATAGAGTGGATACGGAAAAGTTGCACCGGCCCCAAGCAATTCCATGTTCGATGCACCAACCACTGCAACCGCGGAAAGGGCAATCGATGCCGCAAGAACGTGTCTTCTCAAACCTCTCACCGAAACCTCCTCTGTGAAAGAAGTGTCCAGACAGTACAAGTCGACCATATGCGAACCGTCCGTCGGGACATTTTGTTAAATGTGCGTTAAGAAAATGTTGCGATAATGTTAGCAAACAATATGTTTTATGTTAGATTTCTGTTAGCCTTTGATATCGCCCTTGTGAGTACGCAACTCAAACGAAACGTATCGTTCTCCGTAAATCATTGTCATGTATGCTCTTACGGATAAGGTTGGTGGAAACGGCGCGAACTAAGCTGGGCCTTACAC
>CAZEMW010000132.1:0-7605 GCA_964513105.1 uncultured Fibrobacterota bacterium | reverse complement strand
CCGTCGATTCCGGCCCATGAGAGGCCATTTTTCTCGGTGGACTGCGGAGAGCCTCTGTTGTGTTGAGTAAGTGGTTTGCCGAACCTTACTTCGGCCCAACTGGTGAATGGTTCCCCGATAGGACACCCTTACTATATTTTGTACTCGACCTTCCCGGAAGAACGGGTTGGCCAATTCGATATTCTGTTCTCTTTGCTTTTCTGTCCGTTCGAGAATCACGGAAAATCGGACCACACTCAGAATCCTTCAATTCAGGTCAGAGAAAATTGTAGTTATGATTAATTTGAGCAAAAAAGCCGCCGACCGATTCAAAATAAACTATCAGGAACTCCCCGACCGAGAAGGAGATTTTTGGAAAGTGGACGTTGTAATGGTTGGACGGATTCCAATCCTTCTGATCGTGCACGAGATGACACTCTTCACATTGATCCGTCGAAAGGCCGATTTCCGGCGAATTGAAGATCTTGCCGCGGAAATCCGGCTGAATAACCCCTGGTACCGGTATGTGGGCACGCCCACATACGGCAGAAATACCGATCGCATGCTCACCGGCAGCATAACTGAAATGAAACGAACAGCGGATGTCGTAGCCCGGGAGCGCGGTCCTGTCGGTCTGGAGCTTGCCATTAATTCCAACCTGTATTCGTACCTGGGAAAAACGAAAGAAGACTATGGAACGCCGCTCGATGCCGTGGAAGAGTACGCGAGAGGGAATGATCCTCGGCGGCGGTAATCCCTCCTGCCGGCATTGTTCTGTGGCTGCAGGTTGTTCCTCCCTTTTCCGGCCCGGGCTCGGAGATCCGGCTGTTCGCCGTTCGCCGGCCAAGTTATCCTTTCACCCCCAATATTCCGTGCTGCCGCAGTCGCGGCTAGTCCCGGAGATAGAAAAGCTTGCGTTTTCGCAGCATTTCGATTCAGCATATTTCGGCGATTAGTCGATTTCCTCCCCACCCTCGTTTTAGTGACCTGGAAACTCAACCCCCAAATCCGGCCTTTCGCTCCCCGAATCCGGCCTTTCGTCGGAATTTCCTCGGAGAAGGACCGTTTGTCCTCCTATTTTGATCTTGTCCAAACGATGAGACTCAAAATTCAACAAGGGGGATACGATGGCTTGCCGAACAAAGGTTCTACTTACCGCAGTTTCCGCACTTTTCATCTGTTCTTGCGGGGAACTTCCTACCCAAACAGCCGGCGAGGGCGAGGGAACCGTTTCTGTTCGCGTCTGGCTGGGTTCCGGGAACGGCCTTGCCAAATCACGCGCAGTTGCACGGACTTCCTGGGACAGTGTCGTGGTCGCGGTGACGGCCCAGGATATGCACCCAGTACGAATTGCAGCATCCCTCGATCCCAAATCTCCGTTTGTCGATGAAGATATCGCCGGTATACCGGCGGGTAAGGACCGCACCGTTGAAGTGTATACCGTTAATAGCGAAGGTGAACGGATTCATTCGGACAAGCAAATCATTGAAGAAATCCTGCCCGGTGAAGTCGTACCGGTTTCGATGGCTCTTCGTCCGATCCGAGGATCGATCTATCTCAATCTTGCAGATATTCCGCACGAGGTGGACAGCGTGATCTGCACCTTTGCCTGTGAACAGGATACCTTCACAACCGCTTCATCACGAAGTGCCATGCTGAATCTCTGCATCGACAATGTACCCGACAGCTCCGAAGGAATACTCATGATTCTGGGACTTGACGAACTAAGTGAAGTCATATATGCAGATACCCTCCAACTGATATTCAGTAGTACGTCGGGGGCGGTTATGCATGCCGAATTCAAGAAATGCGGCGCGGGTTTACGTTTGCAGCTCAGCCTGGATCGCCCGCACTCAACCATAATATCCGGTTCCATGGAAGGAGAGAGTGGGATTGGAGATGAATCCGGAGAACTGTACTTCACGGAAATCATGTATTACGCGTGCGGAGATTCAGACTACGTTGAAATCTATAACCCCTCTTCCGATACGGTTACCTATGATACCCTGTTTCTCGAGCAGCACGGAACTCGCGGCACTATCACTAAAAACCTCTGCAACGTCCGAATCGCACCGAAAGGCAGATTCGTTGTCGGCGATTCCGATGCACCCGCGACCTGGACGGATACCTCCGTCGTTCTTGATTTGACCACCACCGGTCGCTGGATTGTTCTGCGAAAGAGTTCGGGGGAAGCGATAGACTGGGTGGCATACGCCGATGAGGACCAGGACTGGCCGAAACCCGAGCGATTTCATGCCATTGAATTCACTTCCGGAGTGGACGGAGCATTCGAAAACAATTTTGGGCGTAACTGGACTACTGCCCGGGAACCCATCGGAGATACCGACCACTTCGGAACACCCGGCGAGTAGGAAGTGGGATCTCGACCTTACTGAGCCGCCGGAGATCAATAAGGGCATGACCGTAATGAGACAAGGAGATGCTCAAAACGGCAAGCGGCCTCTCGTCCGACGACCCCCCAAAGGGAACCCGTCAACATCGCGCCCCTGATACCCCTGAGAGGCCCCGAGTTCGCATCAATGCGGGTCGGGGCCGTTTTCCCTTCTCACGGCACGGGCTCGAGTTGCGTTTTTGTATTTTTGCAGGCAGGAAAGATTATGCCACGGAGATCAATAGACAACAGACTGGATTTTCTCTCTTCGGTTTCACTAATCCCCGGACTGGGCGGGAAACGAGTGGAAGCGTTGCACCTGTCGGGTATCCGAACACTCGGAGACCTTCTGCATCATCTTCCCTTTCGGTATATCGACCGTTCTGTGATTGTCCCCATCAAAGAAATCGGATCATACGAAAACCGGGAGATATGCATTATCGGCACGGTAACCAAAACCCGCGTTGAACGCGGACGCCGCAGTCGTTTTCGCATACAGATAGAAGACGACACCGGCACAACGGAAGCGGTCTGGTTCGAAGGTGTGTCCTACTTTCGAAAATCCGTGCATACCGGAGTGCGCTTGCTGCTGACGGGAAAAGTAAGCAGGTTTGGGAAACTACAGCTCGTACATCCACAGATGGAGTCGCTGGGCACCTCACCGGACCGGAAAATCCAGCCTTTTCTTCCCGTGTATCGCCTGACCGGCGCGATGCGGGATGTCAAGTTGCTTCAAAAAGGGCTGAGAAAGGCCGTTTCCTGGGTGCTGGACAATCTCAAACACTATCCGCAGACAGTACCGCCTGCGCTAGAAGAAAAGTATGCGTTTCCCACGCTCTGCGAGTGTCTTGATCAACTTCACCGTCCTGAAAACCCCGAAACACTCGAACCATATCGTCGAAGGCTGGTATATGAAGAGCTTTACGGGCTTGCGCTAACTCTTCGATTGAGCAAACGGGAATACAGTCGCCCCGGGCGCTCTCTCAACGCGGGTTCTCTTCTTCGGCGGTGCCTTTCAGACCTTCCCTTTACTCTGACGGATCATCAAGACCGGGCATTGGAAACGCTCCTTGCCGATGCTTCGTCTTCAAAGCGCATGCATCGTTTGCTTCAGGGCGACGTCGGTTCGGGAAAAACGGTTGTGGCCTTTCTGGCCGGTTTGCCGGCATTGAATGAAGGCTACCAGGTAGCTTGGATGGCGCCCACGGAAATTCTGGCCCGTCAGGCCTATGCCACAATCAAAGCCTGGTTGGAGAAGCACGATTTTGCCCACGCTCTTCTGACCGGATCCACGAAACAAGGCAGAAACGACATACTCGCGGGACTTCGCAATGGAACGATATCCTTTGTTGTCGGTACCCATGCGCTGCTTCAATCCACAGTGGCTTTCAAGCGACTGGGAATGATCGTGATAGACGAGCAGCATCGGTTTGGTGCGCAGCAGCGCTTGCAGTTGCAACAAAAGGACCCATCCTCCGATCTTTTGCTCATGTCGGCGACCCCGATACCGCAAACACTGTCGAAGACGCTTTATGGTGATCTCGACATTGTGACTATCAAGAGTCGCCCGCACGGGAGAGGCTCCGTGCGGACCCATGTGGTACCCGAGGCGAAGAGGGCCGATATGGAGAAGTTTGTCGCCGAGAAGCTTCGAAATTCAGATCGACAGGCGTTTTTCATTGTCCCCCGCATCGAAAGAAGTGAGGAGGAAGACGATGAGCTACAGGATATCGATCGTCTCGCGAAAAATTTGGCGCGGGGACCTTTGAAGGAATTCTCCACCGCCACGGTTCACGGTCGTCAACCGGAGACGCTTCGAAACCAGACCATGCAGGAGTTTTCGGAAGGGAAAACGAAGATTCTGCTTGCCACCACGGTTGTGGAAGTCGGGATCGATGTTCCTGCCGCCGGGGTCATGGTAATAGAGAATGCCGAGCGTTTCGGCCTTTCCCAGCTACACCAGCTGCGTGGGCGGGTAGGGAGAAACGGTGAAGAGGCATACTGTTTCGTATTTCCCGGCTCCACGATTGACGAGTTTGCTGAAAAACGGTTGAAAGTCTTCTGCCGAACGCTCGACGGTTTCGATATTGCCGAACAGGATCTGCTTCTTCGGGGGCCGGGAGAGGTCACCGGGTATCGTCAGTCGGGGTGGAGTGATCTCAGGATTGCAGACATCCTCAGAGACGCGGACCTGTTCCGACAAGTATTGAACGATCTCGATGAGGTCTGCCTCAAAAAGCATTGATTTGTGTCTTCGCAACAAAACCCTTTTGATAGCTTCGCTCTGAATACTATATTACACCAATAATGATAACCATATCCGAAATTGGGAAATCTCCGCATTCTCGGGTATGAGATGGTGATTCGACCTTCCCCATACGTCCTCTGTAAACAGCGATTGCGCCGGTTTGGGGTTTGGCCGACCTTCAATCCGGCATAACGGACTCAGATAAAGCGGCCACGGAAGGAAGCGGCATCCTGCGTATGGGTTTTTATCTGATTATCTGTTCCCTCTACGTCCTCTGTTCTCTTCTTTTGCTCTGTTACGGGATACAGTGCTATATCCTGACGTTCCTCTTTCTGCGTGCCCGCAAGAGAAGAACGCACGATCAGGAACAGGTTACCCGCAAATATCTTGACGAATCCGTGGCGCGGGATCATCTGCCGAAAGTCGTCACGCAATTACCCATGTATAATGAAAAGACGGTCGCCGTGCGGGTGATTGAAGCGGCCGCAGCCATGACGTACCCACGCGATCGCCACGCGATTCAAGTTCTCGACGACAGCACGGACGAAACGGTCGACATGGTAAACGAAGTAGTCGAGACCCTGAAATCCCGCGGACACAACATAAACGTAATTCGCCGTGTAGACCGCACCGGATTCAAGGCGGGGGCTCTGCAGCATGGATTGAATTTTACCGATGCAGAATTCGTGGCCATTTTCGATGCGGATTTCGTTCCCAATCCGGATTTCTTGCTTCGGGCGGTACCTTTTTTCGAAAACCGCCCCAAACTGGGACTGGTACAGGGCCGATGGACTCATCTCAATCGGAAAGCGTCGATGCTTACGCGGGGACAGGCCATGGGGATTGACGGCCATTTCATGGTTGAGCAGGCCGCACGAAGCTGGAACGGGCTGTTTATGAATTTCAATGGAACCGCCGGCATCTTTCGCCGTACGGCTATTGAAGACAGCGGGGGATGGCAACACGACACGCTCACCGAAGACATGGATCTGTCATATCGCATGCAACTGGCCGACTGGGAAACCGAGTACGTCCCCGGGCTGGAAGTGCCCGCCGAAATACCCGAAGATATCAACGCGTTCAAGAATCAGCAGTTTCGCTGGGCCAAGGGTTCTATTCAGACGGCGATCAAAATTATTCCACAGCTTCTCAAGAAGAAGGTGCCTTTTTTCAAGTTCATGCAAGCAGTACTTCATTTGACCCATTACGCGGTTCATCCGCTGATGCTCATGATGGCGGTGCTCACCATGCCGGTGCTTGCCACAATCAAATTGACTCTTCCACCGGCTCTGTTCGCCGGAGTGGTCGCCTGCATGATACTGGCTACCAGCGGACCTTCGTCGATGTACATGGTATCACAGCACCTGCTGGGGAATCGAAGCTGGAAGAAGATACTCATGATTCCGATCATGATGGTCATCGGAACGGGGCTGGCGGTGAACAATGGCAAAGCAGTTCTGGAAGCGCTTTTTCAGGTACGTTCGCCGTTCATTCGCACCCCAAAGAAGGGACTGAAGTTTGTGGGAGGGTACCGACCGCTGAAGGATTTCACCAGTATCTTTGAACTGGTGTTCGGTGCCTATTGCCTCACAAGTGCCTATATGTTCATGGGTTACACGAATTTCCTCGTCAGCCCGTTCTTGATCCTTTATTCCAGCGGTTTTCTGTTCGTGGGTCTCACCTCAATTATCCACTTTCAACGCCCCGAACTGATCGACTCGCCGCTATTCCCGGCGGCGGCGCGGGTATAGGTCTCTTCCCGATAAGTAGTGCCTGTCCGAAAACCCCGTTCATCGAGTCCCGAATTAACTTCGGGAAGATGAACCCCCCGTTTCCGGCCGAAAACGGGCACCTTCCCGATTGAAATCGGGACTCGGCGTCCGTTTCCGAAGATTTCCGGACAGGCACTAAGTAGCGGCACCCCAGTGCCGATGCCTTCCTCAAAAGGGCGTTCCAGTGGTATTACCACCCGGCTCGGAAGGGGCCGTAATCCCCGGATAATCCGATGGAACCGGATTATCACAGCCCTACCGGCTCTTCCCCAACAGATTCGCTGAGCGCCGGAGCCAATTCCTCGACAATTTTGCTCAGAACTCTGTCCGACGAGTAGTACCCGGCCTGTATCCTGCCGGTGATCGATTCCACATACCGCTTCTGTGCGGCTTCATCGCGCCATATGAATTGGCCGCGCCGCAGGTTTGGATTGTCGTTTCCGGACTTCATACGCGTCATCCCTGAAAAAGGTCACATTCACACTTCCACCATCCCTGGTAGTCCGCTACCTGTAATATCGACAGTACCACCCCCGGCCTTTAATCCTGTTGCCCCGTCGGCAAGTAGCGACTCGTTATTGCCGAGTTTTGGGATGCACCGACGTAGCGTGCTTGCGGCGAGTGCCAAGCGCATTCATCGAATGAGCATCATGAGCGGGACACTAATTCCAGGACTGCCTTTTTCCGGGCAAGTACCGGACAGGCTATGTCCTTGAAGTGAGGGAGTTTCCACCCTGTCTGAACATTTGGAACGGGTCGACAGAGTGATGACGGTATGGTATCCTAAAGAGCGCGATCGGCGCAGCACGGGGGTGTATCGAAATGCCGGTTGAGGCGCAAAATCAGGTTTACCGGTTCCTTTCCCGAAATGAAACGGCTCACAGATCGAAAGTGCGGCCGCTACAGGCCGTCTTTTTTCGGGACAGCCGTCCAGTGAGAGAATATGGTACGATATGCCATTGATGATATAACCGACGACATGGTTCTCGGAGAATCGATATTTCTTCCATCGGGTGAACTCCTCCTGGCCGCCGGTTTTAGGCTCACCGAGCGCTACCGAAACCGTCTTCGGCAGATGGGATTCAGTACGGTCGGCATTCAGGTCGAAGGCACCGAGGATGTCCATCCGGAAGAGATCATTTCGGATCATGTCCAGCGTGAGGTCTCGGCGTCCATCACAAAGAACGCCAAAGGCATTCAGAATGCTCTTCGGG
>CAZEMW010000131.1:0-7618 GCA_964513105.1 uncultured Fibrobacterota bacterium | reverse complement strand
GCACGGCTCGGTTTTGGCTTGATCGAACCGGTACCCGAATGCGATACGAGATCGAGCTCGGGGATTTAACACAACCTACCGAAGCTCGCCTGTATGCCACGCTTCCCTGGTCGGGGGGAGAAGAACCGGTTTTAGTAATTGCTCCTACTGAAAACGCCGAGGACGAGAATATCTTTGCCGAAGGCTGGATTACCACGGGGGATCTTGTCGGAGAATGGAAAGACAACTCATTCGAAGTTCTGGAATCCGCAATGCGCTCGGGTGATGTGTTTGTGGTCGTGCGGTCACAGGAATACCCCGACGGGGGCTATTGGAGGCCAGGTGCTGCCGGTTCCCGGCTCTTAGTGACGGACTTTGATGGAAACCGGCGGATTTTGCTTGTGAGAGATGAAAAGGGGGAAGCCCGACACCTTCCCCATCTCAAAAGAGCCAATCCGATACACTCGTTTACGTAATCAGGGTACCTGCCTATCGAAGTGTAATCTTTTCAACGACGTCCTTACCGTCGGGCTGCAGCAATCGTACCACATAACTGCCCTTCGACATCGCCGGCAAACCCAGTCGTACCAATCGGCCGGAGGGTGAAGCCTGCGCCCAGCGGTGGATCGTTCGTCCGTCCACGGTCATGAGTTCGGCACGGATTGTGCCGCTGAGTAGTCGGTTTGAACGAATCACCAAAGCGTTTTGTTCGAGGGTGAATTGATAGGTGGTCGGAAATTTCAACCGTTCTTTTCCGGAAACCACATTCGTCGAATAGTCTTCCCCGGCCAGACTGTTCTCCATCGATACGATCCAGTCTGAGAGGTATGTTTTCATTTCAGTCGCTTTGTCGGGATTTTGATCGATAATGTTCTGCTTCTCCTTCACATCCTCCACTAAATCGTAAAGCGCATCCCCCTCGGGAGTGATCGCAAGTTTCAGATCATTGTCGATAAGAGCATAAATTGACGTCTCGGGATCATAGACCTTGTCCCAGTTGCTCCACTGAAATGCAAGGGGTTCCGGACGCTTTTCCCAGGTGCCGTCGATCAACGGACGGAGGCTGATACCGTCGAGTGGTGCAAGCGCCTCCTCCGTAGAAATTCCGAGATAGTCCAGAATTGTGGGTAGAAAGTCAAATATGCCCGCGGGAATCGTTGTGAGTCGTGGTTCTTTCACTTTGGCCGGCCATTCGAGAAGTGCGGGTACACGGATGCCGCCTTCTCCCAGGCTTCCCTTGCTGCCGCGGAGTTGAGTAGGACTCGGGTACCGACCGTTGTCGCTGTTAAACCAGAGCATCGTGTTTTCGGTGATTCCCAGATTTTTGAGTCCCTCTCGAAGTATTCCCATTGCGCCGTCAACGGCTGAAATGTCGGACCACATGTCGACTTTATTCTCTTTCATTCCCGGATACAGATCACGGTACTTCTGGGTACTGCCGTGCGGGGAATGCGGGGCATGGAACCACAAAGTGGCAAAAAACGGTTTACCTTGTTCTTCACTTCTTTGCGCAAAGGCCAGTACTTCGTTTGCCAGAATCTCGGAATCGTCTCCCTCAATAACCCCGACTCTCTCATCACCGCGTTTGTACTCATCCGGGTCTACATGTCGACAGTTGTTGCCGTTCCAGAAGGACTCCTGATATCCGCGGGATTCGGGTTTCATGTGGTCCTGTTCACCCAGGTGCCATTTCCCAAAATGCGAGGTCGCGTATCCGTGGGCGGACAGGATTTGGGGAAGCGTTATCACCTCCTCCGGTTCCATTCTACCACCAGTCATGACCCCTTCTCGGGACGGATATCTCCCGGTGAGAGACCCCGCGCGGGCGGGGGAGCACACCGGGCAGGCATAGAAACGGTCCAGACGCAGACACTCAGTCGACATTTTGTCCAGGTTTGGGGTAACAGGCGTGTCGTGAGCGCCGATATAGGCCAGCCCGTTCCAACTGAGGTCGTCGGCCATAGCAAGTATGATGTTTGGGCGTTCGCCCTCGGCACCGTTGCTGTTTTCCGATGAGAAAAGGGGGCCCGCAGATGCGGCTGCTCCTACCCATACCGAAGCTGAGGCACCTGTGTTAAGAAACCTACGCCGACTGTTGCAGGTTTTTTCCTGTTGCACTTTGCGATGCTCCATCATTTGTTACAGAATCCAGTATTCATTATTGCGGTCGACAGCAAACTGTTATCCTGGGATAAAGAGCGAAACTTGGACTGATGGTATAGCCCTTGTTTCACTTTCCATTCGTTTTTTCGTCGCCGCGTCTCTTTCAGCACGACTTATCGCACTGTTACTTTTTCAATTATATCTTTTCCCCCGGGTTGCAGTAAACGAACCATATAGGTTCCTCTCGCCGGCGCGGGGATTCCCAGTCGAACCATTCTACCTGAAAGTGAGGTCTGCTCCCACCGTTTGATTGTCCGTCCGTCGGCACTAAGCAGCTCTGCCCGCAGTGTTCCGCTCAGAAGACGGTTCGATCGTATCACCAGGTGACCTGCCTCAACGGAAAAACGGTAATTCGTGGGAAAATCCAGACGCTCTTTGCCGAATACCACTCCCGTGCCTTTGTAGTCTTCCCCGGCCAGGCTGTTTTCCATCGAAACAATCCAATCCTCGAGGTATGTTTTCATTTCAGTCGCTTTGTCCGGATGCTGATCTATTATGTTTTCCTTTTCCTTTATATCCTGCACAAGATCGTACAGAGCGTCTCCCTCCGGCGTAATCATGAATTTTATATCGTTGTCGACAAGTGCATAGGTAGACGTCTTGGGGTCATAGGTGCTCTCCCAGTCGTTCCACTGAAAGGCCAAAGGTTTCGGACGCTCCTCCCATGTACCGTCTATCAGTGAACGGAGGCTGATACCGTCGAGCGGCGACAGGGCCTTATCTGTGGAGATGTTCAGGTAATCGAGTATGGTCGGGAGAAAATCGAAGATACCTGCGGGAATGGTAGTCAGCCGAGGATCTTTTACCTTTGTGGGCCATTCCAGCAGGCCGGGAACCCGGATGCCGCCTTCATACAGGGTGCCCTTACTGCCGCGGAGTACTTCCGGCCATGGGTATCTACCGTTGTCGCTGGTAAACCAGAGCATTGTGTTCTCCGTAAGGCCCAGATTCTTCAATCCTTCCCGAAGAATGCCCATACCACCGTCAACGGCTGAAATGTCTGAGTATTGATCCAGGCGATTTTGGTCGGGAGGGTAGAGATCGCGGTATTTTTGTGAGCTGCCTTGGGGAGAATGAGGGGCATGGAACCAAAGCGTTGCAAAGAATGGTTTGCCTTGTTCTTTGCTCCTCTGTGCAAACGCCAGCACTTCATTCGCCAAAATCTCCGAGTCGTCGCCTTCGATTACCCCCACGGACTCATAGTTTCGTTTGTATCGGTCGGGGTCAACATGTCGGACATTATTCCCGGTCCACAGAGCTTCCGAGTATCCCCGATCCAAGGGGTGCATGCCTTCGCCACCACCTAAATGCCATTTCCCGAAATGTCCTGTAGTATACCCGTGCGCCGACAGTATCTCGGGAAGTGTTATCGCCCCTTCGACTTCCATTTTTCCCCCGGTCATCACCCCTTCTCTGGAGGGGTACCGTCCGGTAAGGCAGCCTGCGCGGGCTGGAGAACAGACCGGGCAGGCGTAGAATCGATCGAATCGCAGGCATTCAGTCGACATTTTGTCCAGATTGGGGGTAATCGGTGTATCGAGGACGCCGATGTAGCCCATTCCGTTCCAACTGAGATCGTCGGCCATAGCCAGAATGATATTTGGGCGTTCTTCCTCGGCACTGCTGTTTGTTCCGGCTGAGAAAAGGGGGCGTGCAGATGCCGCCGCTCCCACTCCGACCGAAGCCGCTGCACTTGTTTTCAGAAAATTGCGACGACTGTTTTTCGTTTTATCCGGCGGCATATGCAACTCCTGTATCGGTTCGCGTTGCTATGGTCATCAAATGATCCATCGGGGCGTCCTTTAAACGGACTACCCATGCATAATAGCAATGGAAGAACGAAATATCTTTCTCCGATAGAGAAAAGTTGTGAGTGATATACGTATATTTGTTATTTTGTTATGGCAACCCTCGATTTAGGCGATGAATATTCGGAAACGTATCTCACTTTGACCACATGCCGGCGGTTCCGGATACCTCGGCATTTCCCCGATCAAAGATCGGGACTCATTTCGGCTTCGCTCAATGCAGCGCAATACAGCGCTTCGCTCGGTAACCGGATCAAAGGTCAAAGGTCCAAAAGAAGGAATTATTGTGGACCAATAATACGCCAGAACCGGTGCCGCGCTGCGTTGCGCTGAGCTTGCGTTGCGCTGAGATTGCCGAAGTGCCGAAGTGAGCTTGCCGAAGTGAAGCGTGGATTTGTCGGACGAACAGTTATTCTCCAGTAACGGGCTGTCGCTATGAAAAATCCGTCCAACCAATCTGGCGGGAGAGAGCCTCAAAGGGTATCGCTATCTCCGGGGCTGCTGAAGGTAATAGAGTGCATTCGCGACCGTATCAGGGAAGAGCGGTGGAAGAAAGACGGGTGTACGCCGCCGGTGCGGGAATTGAAAACAGTATGCGGTGCATCGATCGAATCCGTGCTCAAAGCGCTTCAACATCTGGTCGCTACCGGAGAACTCGTCAGAATTTCCGGCAAGAACCGCTATTTTCTACCCGAAGTAGCGGATGATCTCTCTCGAAGAACCGAAGATGATCGGCGAACTGCCCGGTGGGTTGAAATAAGCGAGGAGATCCGAAGCGAGCTTGAACAGGGGCGATATGCCGGACGTTCGGAGCTGCCGCCCGCGAAGGTCCTTCGGGCGCATCATCATTGTGCCCACTCAACCATTCGTCGAAGCCTTCTTCATCTCCAGGAGCAAGGTCTGATTCGCCGTCGGACGCGAAACGTGTGGCAAATTGTATACGGAAGGAATGATGCTCGCGGCTATTGTTTTGCCGGCGAACCGAATTCCTTTACCCTTTTTCAGGGCAATGCGCACAAGCTGGTTCAGGAGCTGGAGATCGAATTGCAACGCAGGAATTGGGGCCCCCTGCGGTTCCTTCTACGGGAAGGGGAGAGCTATGAGAACATCTCGTCAACCGGGGGATGGTTTCACATTCGTACTTCTCGAACACCGCAGTGGCTGGCGACGCTCGCTCACACGAGACTACCCGCGGTCATCGTCGACGCGCTTGAGATGGATGAGCCACTGGTGCTTCCGGAAAGCATACGCGCAGTGGTATTGAAATGCGACAACAAAAAGGCGGGGTTTCTCATGGGGAGGCACCTCATGGGGCTTGGTCACCGGGAGATCGTGTACTTTCCTCCTCTGGGAGCCCCGCCACCGTGGGCGCAACGTCGTCTAGCCGGCCTTCGGTCGGCGTCCGCCGCCGCCCCTGAAAGATGGACGATTCATGTCGCCGAGATGCCGGCTGCACCGGTACGGGGCGACTCTGTGCATACCGATATCAAAAGGAAATCCGGCGACCTCTATCGACAGATAAAAGAGGCGGGGACTGTCCCTGAAATCGTTGCACGGACTTTGACCAGAAGCATGTTCCAGTACCTTCCCGAGCATCGGATGTTCCCTGCCTACTCGGCCGCTTTTGCAGAAGCGTTCACGAAGTTTTCGGCCGGCGTCTGGGTGTGTGCGAACGATTACCAGGCTCTTGCCGCCCTGCAGTTTCTGAGCTCAAGAAGAATCCGTGTGCCCGAACGAATTGCCCTTGCCTCCTTCGACAACATGCTCGCCTCGTACTTGTGCAATTTGACTTCATACGATTTTGGTTTTGTTCGAATGGCTCACATCGGGCTTGATCATCTTTCGAGAAACCAGGTGAAAAACCCGCCTGTTGTTCGCAGTATTGCGGGGACCGTTATACCGAGATTGTCAACGAACCATAAGCATCTTTCGATATAATTCGGGACAGGCACTCGAAAGGGAGAATGTCGACTCGGTGGCAGGACCTGTTTATGCCGGTTCGGAGGCGGGGGGGAGAACAATCTCTACGGTGCATCCGGAAACATCCGGGTTGTTTCGAATGGTAATCCATCCCCGATGCATCTCAACCAGCCGTCGAACAATGCTGAGACCCAATCCCGTGCCCTCTCGTCGGGTTGTGTAGAACGGTTCAAAAACATTTTGTATCCGTTGAGGATCAATCCCTTTTCCCCGGTCGACGACAAGGATGCGATACGATCCCTCGGCTGTTTCTGAAAGCCGGACTTGAATTGGACTCTTGTTTGAGCTGTGTTGTAGAGCATTGTCAAGAAGGTTGATCAGGACTTGTTCGAGCTTAGTCTGGTCGCCCCGAACGATCATCGGAGATTCATCGGGGGGTGTGGACAACGCGATTTGGAGAGCCGACGATCCCTGTTGTTCTCTCCAGAGCTCGGTGCTTCGGCGGACAACTTCCACAAGGTCGACCCGGCTGTTTCTCAAATCACTTGGCGGGCGACTGAGCGCCAGAAGATCTTCCATGAGGCGAGAGAGACGGTCAACCTGATTCTGGATATGTGTCTTGTATTCCGAGAAGTCGAGGCTGTCGTCAAGCTCGCTGAAAAGGGCTTCCACCATAGCGCCAATCGCGTTCAGGGGATTACGTACTTCGTGGGCTACACCGGATGTTAAATGCCCCAGCAGCCGGAGTTCCTCATCCTGTCGAAGTCTTCGATCCATTTCCTGATGCTCAAGTTCATGGCTGACGTATCGTTCAAAAATCTGAATAAGGTGCATATCGTCGTCGGAGAATTTTCGTTCCGTGCTGTCGAAAACGCAAAGAGATCCACTTACGGTGGATTGCCACTTCATAATGGGAATGCACACCATGGAGCGAAATACATCGTCGGCACATATGCTACAGTCGGGATACATCTTCGCAATATCGCCCTGCAAATGAAACGGCGCTTTTTCCCGATAGGCGGAAAGGACAGGTTCGGTAATCTTTGTATCTTTGGGGAAGGAGGTCGTTTTGCCGCGCAGGTGAAGAGAAGAAGCATTAACCGGCGAACTGGAGATGTGGATAAAGGTGCAGGGCACGTCAAGTATTCCCGCAAGGTTTTCGACCGATTTGCGGCAGAGCTCGTCAAGGGTATGGTCGGGGGCAATGGTCATTTGGTAGACCGATTGCAGGGCACGTTCGCGTTGCTCCAGCGTGCGCTCCATACCTTCGAGCCGACGTTCCTTCTCAAGCTGGTCAATAGCGCGACGAACAATGTGGGGAAGAAGAGATATGAAATCGGCTTCCTTGGTGACGTAATCCCGGGCGCCCAGTTTCATCATAGCGACCGCGGTCTTCTCGTCGCCGTGACCGGTCATCACGATGAAGGGCACGGCTCTCCCGTGCCGGCGAAGCTCCTCCGCGACTTCCTTAGCCGTCATGTCGGAGAGGTAAAAATCAAGAAGCAGCAAGGCATCAGTCTCACTCTCAAGCTTCTGAAGGGCTTCGGCTCCGGAATAGGCTGCAAGCGTTGTATACCCCTCCCGTTCCAGCGCTTTTCGCACCAGTCTGTTGAGCCCCGTATCGTCCTCTACCACAAGTATGGGTGTCCGACCATTCTGCACTACTTTACATTCCTTTCAAACTAAGCCGCAGTATGCGGAAGAATACCGCTATTGTATTGCGGCATAAGATACTGTACCCAAAGGGC
>CAZEMW010000130.1:0-7662 GCA_964513105.1 uncultured Fibrobacterota bacterium | reverse complement strand
AAAACCACTCGTTGGCTACAGGCATGCGGCTTTCGCCCAGTGTCTCCTCCCGCCAACCGCTGGAACCAGCTCAAGGACTTCGTTCCGGTTGAACAGATACTCGCCCGGGGAGGCATGGTTGCCGGTTACGTTGGATATCAGGCAGCCACGCAGGTCGGAAAACCGCGGACGACCGGCCCCGGACGCATCTGGGAGTTGTCCTCTCCGTCGGCCGCGTTCACGCCCCGTACCGGGCGAGTACTACCGATGCATGTGAAAAACTCGTTTCGTGTTCTGCCGCCCCCGACGAAATGCCTGTCCCGAATAAACCGCGGAATCCCACAAACCGTACTGTTTCGCAAATGGTGGATCATAGTTCATCGAGACCCACGCACAGAGGGTATGACTTACTGAAACCTGCTCATGAAACACAACAATCCGGGATGAGTTCGCCTCGATTACCGGAAGGGAGATTCCCGGATCGGTTGAAACCGGGCAGAAAGATCCGGCGGCTTCCTCTTCGACACGGGCTTCGCCCGGTGGTGATAAAACTGGAAAATATAACATTAACTGGCTACCTGGTGCAAAACAGGCGGTGGAATGCTATTTGGACGAAAACTTGACCCGTTGAGGGAGAATCGGTCTGTTTTTCTGTTCGGTCCTCGTATGACCGGAAAAACAACGCTGCTTGGGACTCTGGGGGCCGAGCGGTACTTTGACCTCCTCGATCCGGAACTGGAGCTTCAGTACCGGTCACGTCCACGCCTTTTCTGGGAGCAGATCGCAGCCGTCCCGGAACAGGCGACGATTATCGTTGACGAAGTGCAAAGAGTTCCCGATCTGCTGGATTATGTGCAGATGGGCATTGATCGCCGCCGCCAGATATTTTTGCTTTCCGGCTCAAGCGCACGCAAACTGCGTCGCGGAGGGGCAAATTTTCTGGGGGGTCGGGCACTGGAGTTGCACCTGCATGCATTCTCGTCCGAAGAACTGGGTTCCCATTTTGATTTGAATGCCGCTCTGAATCTCGGGACATTACCGCTCATAGCATCCCTGTGGGTCGAGCGGCGCAGTGACGCGGCCCGCGCCCATCTGAAAAGCTATCTTACGACGTATATAAGAGAAGAGATCCAGGCCGAAGCATTGACGCGCAATGTCGATGCGTTTCGGCGATTTCTCGATATTGCCGGTCAAGATAACGCTCAGGTGATTGAATTCTCGAATATTGCTCGGGAAAGCGGGGTACTCGCCTCGACCGTAAAGCTATACTATCAGATTCTGGAGGATACATTTCTCGGTTTTCTCCTTCAACCCTACGGACACAGCGAGCGAAAGAAGGCCCGTCCGAAATTCTATTTCTTTGATTGTGGTGTCGTACGCGCAATACAGCACCGCCTGGTCGACAAGCCGACACCGTCCGAAACCGGATTCCTCTTTGAGACCTGGTTTGTCAATGAATTACGCCGCATTCGTGATTACGAAGACAAGGACCTCTCGCTTGCATTCTGGCGCGACAGGAATCACGAAATTGACATTCTGGTTACAAAAGGAAGACAAATCCTGCTTGCAATTGAGTGCAAAGCCGGAGCGACATTCGACAAGACCTCCATTCGTGCGTTCAGAAAGCGATTCCCGGATATCCCGATCTGCGTCGCCTCTATGAGGGATACCGTTCCCCGAATCGTTGAGGACACCGAGGTTCTTCCCTGGTCGGAGGTGCTTGAGCGATTCAGGTCGCTTTGAAGGGGCTCCTCCTCGATTCATTTGCCTTCGAAGGCGCGGTGCCCGGCGTAATCCCCCGGCTCGCACATCCACATCTCTGTCGGGCTCACCTCAGGCATCGTCACTTGCCTGCCGTTATCGCACTAACTATACTTACAGGCTAAGAGTGAAAGATTATGGCAAAGAAAAAGAAAAAAAACAAGAAATCCAACGCCTTGCCCACAGCCCCGGCTCAACTGGAAGCGCTTGCCCGGAGAGAATATGCGGCCGGTCGGTACCGTCGAGCCAGGGATGCGTACAAGCAGCTCCACAAGCGTGATCCCGAGAAATTCCTGCCCAATCTGGTCGCCTGTTACAAGTCTATGGCGGCTGAAATGCTCGAAGACGGGCGGCTCACCGATGCGGAACCTATTCTCAATCGCCTGCGAGAGCTGACCGGCACGCCGCTCGATCCGCTCACCCTGTGGCAGCCTTCGGAGTCGAATGACGGCCGTAACGGAGACGGACCGGTTCGAACCCCGGAGGAAGAATTCAGGCGACGAACTCGCGGCGCCGATGCGTCCGTCATTCTGCTTTTCGGCGAGAATCCCTCCGACGAGAATGCGGAACGCGAGCCCGCGCTCATCCATAACGCGTTGAAATGCATCTGCGAATCCAGATATGAAGATGCCATGAAACACGTACGCGGAATCTCCGCGAAATCTCCGTTCTCCCATTGGCGTTTGTTTATAAAGGGACTGGTTTCATTCTACAAAGGTAACGACGAAACCGCGGTATCGGCCCTGACACGGATACCGGCCGCAAGTGCGCCGGCCGAGGCCGCAAAACCTTTCATGCTTCTTCTGGAGGCTGCGAGCAACAGCCCCGAGTCTGCAAATCGTGACGAATGGACCATGCGGCACGCCGGGCGACTCTCCGGGTACGCTGAGTTGTCCGATACCCTGGCCAGAGCCGACTACTTCTGGAGCAAGGGCCGGCATCGGGACGCACTGAAACTGGTGCGTAAAAGTATACCCGACTACGGCAAATCCGACGAATCGATCACCGCACGACTCAGACGCTTTTTCGAGCTTTCGCATTTCCACCTTGAAGAAAAAGCGGCCGATAAATACAGAGATGTTCTATTTGCCCGAGGTGGGCGGGACCCCGACTATTCCAAAAAGGAGTACTGGGATCTGCTTCGCATCCTGGCTCTGGTTTTAGAAAATGAAGGCGATCCGCTCCAGGCCGAAAGATTCTGGAAGGAATACATGGGATCGCTTCCACCGCCGGGCATCTCAAAGGAACGCAGAGATGCCGAGATCCTCTTCCATATAGGGTTGATATACGCAGAGCCGTCGCCTCCCAACCCGTTTTTTGGTTTTGATAGAAAAAAAGCGGTACGCGACCCGGAGAAGGCAGTCGATTACCTGAAGAAGAGTATCGAGACATACGAAAACAATCCGGTAGCATATAAAACGCTGTTGACCACATACATGATCCTTCGCTGGAAACGAGAGCGAAACAAACTTCTGGATACAATGGTCGAGAAATTCCCCGGGGACAAAGAGGTACTCCTGCATGCCGGTTCCGCGTGCATCGAGAGAAAAGCCTTTCAGAAAGGTCTAAAATACCTCGAGCGGGCAGTCTCGCTGGATCGCCTCGACACCAATGGTACGGCAGCTCTGATTTCCGGATACATACAAACCGCACTTGCCGACGCGAAAAAGGGGCGGGCCGATCGAATGCGTTCGTATATGGACAAGGCATTCGATAACGCCGTCGAAGGGTCGGAGAGCTTTCAACTCAATGCAGGGATGCTGCTCGCTCGTCGGGCAATACTCGAGTATATTCTTGGCAATGAAAAAGAAGGGGCAGAGCTGGAGAGCCGGGCGCGAGAATCATTTTCATCGCAGGCGGTTCTCGACTATTTCATGTACTTTGCCGCACAGGTGTACGCACCCGAGAAAAAACTGACGCCGAATACTTACGATGCTCGCGCTTTCGGTACCACTCCCGATATGAAGCTCTGTCTCCAGTTTCTCGCGATACATGATTTCGCGAAACGGATGGGAATGCCGGAACGAAAAATGATCGCCGAAGCCAAACGCATAAACTCATTTGCCACGAGGGCCTGCAAGGCGGGGTATGATACGGCCGATGCACTGAAATATATAGAAACGTGCATTTCCGGAGAATACGGGAATTTCCTCGAATCGACGGCGAAGAAATTGCTGTCGGGTTTGCTGAAAACGGATCCGAAAAATCCGAAATACCGCCTGCTCAAGCTCGAACTGAATTCATTCTCGGAAACAGGTTCACTCTCCAAGGTGAGAAGAGAGTATGACTCCATCCTGAAGGAAGCCGGGAAACGAAATGACACCGAATCGCTCAAGGAGGCACAATCCAAACTGGAAAGGCTGCGTGAGCTATCGTTTTTCGATGAGTTTTCCGATGAGTTTTCCGATGAGTTCCCCGAGAGGCTTCCCGGAGGACTCGGAGAGATTTTGGAAGAAATTAAAGAACTTGCACAGATGGAGGATCCGTTTCCTCCGCGACCGCGAAAGAAGAGTCGGAAAAAGAGTCGAAAGCCGCGGAAAGCATCGAGCAAACCCCGGAAAACCGGTGAGCAGGCTTCCGAAATCCCGGCGAATAATCCCCCGGGCGATAATTCTACCCAGCTTAACATGTTTGATTCCGATATATAGTCTCGGCTCACGCGACTGTGCAAATCTTCTATGAGGACAATCAGCTTCTATGACTGAAAGAAATCCCTTTGATGTACTTGGCGTTATGCCGGGAGCCACCGATGAAGATGTTCGTCGGGCATACCTGGCGCTTGTTCGAAAACACCCACCGGACATCGCCCCGCGCAGATTTGCCGAAATCAATGAAGCGAATGAGCGAATAAAGACCGAGCAGAAACGTCTTGAGTACGAACTCTTCTCAACGGAACCGGGTATCGAGCGTCCGTTTGATGCTCTCCTGGAGCAAGCTCGTACTTCCGCCGAAAGAACTCCACCCGACTACAATACCATGATGAGGTTTTTGCGCGAATGCATGAATCGGAAGAAATAAACGGAAACAATGAAGAATCGTCAATTCGGGGGCGGATAGAAACCATGATGGCCAAGTGGCTTGACTGGGTCGACTCCGGTGAGACTCTGCCGGCCCACGACAACGAATCCGACCGGGCATGCCCCGACCTTCTGTCCTTGTATACCGAGCTAAGCGCGATGCGTCAAACGATGTCGCGGGGGCTTCGACGTACCCACGAAGAGGTTGTCGGCCTTTCACGCCGAATACCGGGCCCGGGGGAGGAGAGCGCCGAAGAAGTGTCGGGAAAGGAATTCGCTCTCGGTCTCGCCGAAATGTTCACTCGAATGAATCGCATTTCAGACAGGATGCAAACACCGCCCACCGGAGGGCTTTTTGTCGGGAACTGGCGAAGCGAATGGAGTGCAATTCGAGATGCGTTGGATATTATTCGGTCGCACTTTGGGAGCGTTTTGACTGCGATGAATATCGAAGAGATCGAGGCCGACGACAAGCTCTTTGACCCGTCGTCAATGATGGCCGTTTCAGCTGTGGACACCAGCGATAAACCTGATGGAACCGTGGTAGAAGTAGTCTCCCCGGGATACCGCCGTGGGGACACTGTTTTGAAATACGCGGAGGTGACGGTTGCACGCAACGAAAGGAAGCTGCAATGAGCGAAGTAATCGTTGGAATAGATCTGGGCACCACCAACTCGGAGATCGCCTGGCTCAATGATGGGAAACCGACGGTTGTTACCATCGATGATGACCGGTTGATGCCCTCGGCGGTTGGAACTGCGCCCGACGGATCTCTTATTGTAGGAAATCCCGCAAAGAATCAAATGGCCTCGCATCCTGAGGCGACCATTCTCTCCATCAAGAGGAGAATGGGTGAAGAGGAAACGGTATCTCTGGGCGGCAAAGAGCTGCGGCCCGAGGAGATCTCCGCGTTGATTCTTCGAGAGCTCGTCGCCCGGGCGTCCGAAGAGATCGGATCTCCGGTGCGCAAGGCGGTAATTACCGTGCCCGCCTATTTCAATGAACGACAGCGGCAGGCAACAAAAGACGCGGGGGAGTTGGCCGGACTCGAAGTCGTACGAATAATCAATGAGCCGACCGCCGCGGCGATGGCCTATGAGGCCGGCCATGAGGAAAACCGAACAATTCTGGTGTACGATCTGGGCGGTGGAACCTTTGATGCATCTCTGGTGGTGGTTAACGGTGGCATTGTCGAAGTGAAAGCAAGTCATGGTGACACAAAACTGGGTGGTGACGATTTCGACGAACTGATCATGGACGCGTTGAGGAGTAAATTTACGGATGCAACCGGCAGAAGTCTTCCGAGCGACCCCGCCACGAATCGTCGCCTCTGGGTGGCGGCCGAAAAGGCAAAACGTGTTCTTTCCGACCACCCCTTTGCCCATGTTCGTGAGGAATTCATTCTCGAGGATCAACACCTGGATGTCGAGATATCGCGGGACGAGTACGAAGAAATGATCCTCCCCCTGTTGCGCAGAGCGCAGGACAGCGTCCATCAGTGTCTCCGCGACGCATCAATGCTCCCCGGGGCGGTCGACGAGATAATTCTCGTCGGGGGCTCTTCGCGTACGCCCCTGGTGCATCAAATAATAACTGAGGATTTCGGCAAGGAGCCACGCTACGAGATAAACCCCGACCTGATTGTCGCCATGGGAGCATCCATTCAGGCCGGTGTAATAGCAGGAACCCCCGGCAAAGCGGTTCTCGTCGACATAACACCGTACACATTTGGAACCAGTGCGGTTGATGAGGTCGACGGACAATTGGCACGGGGTGTTTTTGTACCGGTAATAACCCGAAACACGCCTCTTCCGGCCCGGAAAAGCGAGGCATTCTCCACAATGGCCGATAATCAACCGGGTGTCGATGTTGAGATATACGAGGGAGAAGCGAGAATGGTGAAGGATAATACTCTCGTCGGCAATTTTAAGGTCGAAGGGCTGAGCCGGGTTCCGGCGGGGAATGTGGTGATTCTGCAGATGGAGCTGGATGTCAACGGCATGTTGAAAGTGACGGCAAAGGAGAAAGCCACGGGTTTGAGCAAGAGTGTGACTTTGAACACCCGCGACGGGGGACAACGTCTCGACATCGGGAAAGCACGTAAGAACCTTGGTGACTGGGCATCGGACAGCGAAGCCGGTGAGGCGGAATTCTGGGAGGTGGATGAGGATGCCGGGGGTTCACCGGCGGGAAGAAAAGACGAAATTGCACGGGCAAAGGAGTTACGCCGAAGGGCCGAAGAGCTTCTGCCCGAGCTGTCGGAAGAGGACGCCGAGGAAATACGCTCACTACTTGAAAAAAGCCGAAAAGCTGTTTCAGAATCGGACCACGCGGCATTGGCCGAATACAACGAATCCCTTTCCGACATGATTTTCTTTTTGGAGGACTGAGCCGTGAACTGCCCCGTATGCAGAAAAAACCGGGATGGATTGCCGGAATGCCCCCGATGCGGGTTCTCCTATTCCCCGCTGGACCGAATCCGCGAATGCGCGGAGATACAGCTTGCGAAAGCGGGTGCGGCAATGAGAAAAGGAGACTTCGAAAAGATGCTATACCATGCTCGTCGTGCTCAAAACCTGCAAAAATCCGAACCGGCGTCGACCGCCGTAATCATTGCCGCCGTGGCCGTCGGGCGCTATGAAGAGGCACTCCGCGAAGCCGAGAGCCTCAATTCTCAGCCGTGAAATCGGCAAGGTATACTCTGACTGATCAGAGAGCGCGGCGAAGGGGCTGTTTTTTTACTTAAGGTTCGGGGTTCGGGGTTGACGGGTGACGGGTGACGGGTGACGGGTGACGGTTGACGGGTGACGGGTTGACGGGTTGACGGGTTGACGGTTGACGGATGACGGGTGACGGGTGACGGTAACCGGTTTGCCGGCAGTCTCCCCCCTACCAATGATGGCCG
>CAZEMW010000129.1:0-7698 GCA_964513105.1 uncultured Fibrobacterota bacterium | reverse complement strand
CACTTACGGTCTTGCATCGGTGGAAAAACGTGATGATCTAAGAGAACTCCCCTACTATGAGCGACTGGTCAATCTGCTTATTGCCGATCTGGACGCGCTGGGATCCAAAGCCCCTTCCGAAGAAGAAATAATGCGCGTACTGGGGTACAACGGTTGCGCCTATGTCATAGAAAACGGTACCCCCCGAAAGCTGGAAAAAGGAATCCCTCCCGAGGCTGATGAGTTCACCCACTGGTACCGTGACGCATCACGTTCGAATTATTCCAAGGACCAACTGGTGGGTCCGCCCAATGCGTTGCGGTCGGTCGGACAACCCGTGGAGCCAAACGCCTACTATGCGCTACGAGTCGGCCGGGGCGTGGCGATAATGAAGGCGGGGCGCGGTGATGCCATGAAGTTCGACGACGGAGGGGATCCGAAGCTACCGGAAAGGATTTTCGCCAAAGATGCTTTCAGCGGTGTCCTGCTTTGGACCAAAGAGAATGTCTCTTATGACGGCGAATGGGCGGCAATCGGTGACGACCGCGTGTATGTATATATGGAAGAACGCGGTGCCCCCTTGCGACTCGCCGGGCTCAATCTTCATACGGGTGTCGAAGAGGTGAGTGTAGATGTTGCTGGAGCAAACCAGGGAGAGTGTGATACGATTCGTAAATTTGGTGGACGCGGAAACAGCTTCGCGGTAGATAACGGGAAACTGCTACATTGTTTCGGTACCAATCTATGGGTTCGTAATGAGTCCGATTTTTCGATCGATTGGCACAAAGAGGCGCCCGCCGGAGGATACTTCCGGACATTCGTCGTGTCGGAGGGTGTTGTTGTTACGCTTGTGCAGAATCATCCTTGTCTGAATTCTACGGTGGAGTTCTATCGAGACGGCGTTTCCACTCAGGAATTTATGGCACTTGTTGCCTATTCCCTGGATGACGGCTCGGAACTGTGGCGCTTCGATGGTGAAGAATTGTATGCCGGAGTCGACTATACCGCTCCGTCCGGAGTGTACGTGTATGATCTATCCGGATGCGCAAACGGCCTATTGCCGGTTGCCATGTGGGATGTGTCCGAAGGTAAGAAATTTGAAAACATGATGCTGACATTAATAGATATTGAGAGCGGCCAACGCAAGTGGTCGACGGTAGACCAGGTGCATTATGTGATCGGTAAGCACCCCTATCGTGATTTTTATCAAAAAGGCGGCCGGCTTTACATGTCACAGCTTAATTCCGCATGGGTATTTGATCTGAATGACGGCTCGAGAATTCACGATGCGGGGTGGGGCGGCAGTCGCACGGGATCGGGTGGAGTCGATTACTACAACAACTGTAACAACAGTGTGGCAACACCCAATTACATGATTCTGATGAAGTATTTCGTGCCCTGGGAAGAAGCCCTTTCATTCACTCGGACGAAAGAGCAAAAGCAGCCTCCCTACTACCTCTGCCGGATGGTAAGCCACCAGTGCATTACTCACCACACCCCTGCGTACGGTTCGTTGTACTCGGATCAGGGGACCTGTAACTGCAATGGATTTCTTCCCGGCTCTGTGGTTTTGTTTACCAAAGCCCCGACCGTCCCTATCGACGATTCCCAACGGCTTGCCCAACAATACCCGGGGACGCTGGGCGGGGTTTCCATATCACCCCAGACCAAAGCCGTCAGTGGACCGGTAGCCATAGACTGGAAACTCCCTGAAGGAAGGAGCGGCATGTGCTATACCGGGCCGACCGGGGATCGACCAAGAGGAGGCGGTTCATATCCGCTTTGGCGCGGGTACGGTGAAAGCGCTACCGAACCGGTTACAGTGGGAGATCTCAGCATTACAGCATACACGAATGAACATCGCCTGACCGCGACCCGATCCGGCTCCGTCGTGTGGCACTTCATCGCAGGGGGGCGAATCGGTAGTCCTCCGGTTTCCGACGGATCCGTTGTCTGTTTCAGTTCGTATGACGGGTACGTGTATGGACTAAATGCGGCGGATGGAAGCCTGCGGTGGAAGTTTCTGGCGGCACCGAAAGATCTGCGCATGGTTGCGTTTGGTCAGGTGGAGTCCGCGTGGCCGGTATTCAATGTCGTCGCCCAGGACGGAAAGGTCTACTTTGCCGCGGGACGACATCAGGATTTGGAAGAAGGCCTTCATTTCTACGGATTGAAAATGTCCGACGGTGAACAGCTTTGGCACGTCAGATACGCAAGCGGACTTGCGACCGATAGAGGAACCAATGACGGTGTTGGTGGTGAGGTGGGTATTGTGGACGGCAAATTGGTTCTCAATCCCCCGCTCCACAATCTGGTGCAGATCGATCTTCAGAATCCAACCAGTACCATTATGTTTGAGGAGAATATGGTGCCTCCGCTCCAACCGGGCGTTTCAGCGCTGTGGGATGAGCACCGGAGCCCGAAGAAAAAAACAGTCTCAACCGCACAGGCCGGGTCGAAGGGGTCTGCCCGGATTGTGTTGTACGACATGCAGGGACGCAGGCTGAAAGTTCTGGACCGATCGACCGCCGACAATTACATTTCAAAGCTGAAGCCCGGGTACTACATCGCGAAATCAGGAGTCGGCTCCCGATCGGTGCTGATTCTTAGTCCTCGCTGAGCAAGGTTTTCCGCCGGCATGTGAGAAACGTCCGGCACCGCAAATCTCGGCCGACCGGTGGGGAATAGTATTCCACCGGTCGGCCGGATCTACCCAACAGAGTTCCCGCCGGTACCCTCCTAGTCTGGTGTCCGACAATTGGCGTGAATTCAGGCGAGGCGATTTTCATTCCCATTGAGGCGTCAGGAGGACGAGGACTGGAAGTATTCAGCCGACGAGCAACGAAAATGGGGGCGAAAAGCGCCGTATTAATTCTTGGCAATTGTCGGTCACCACACTAGATACCTTGAGCATTTTTGCTGGGCAAGATCGTGCAACAGCCTACGCAGAATGCCGTGAGTCGGCTGCGAAACTTGGGCTAGCTGGAACTCCCCGACTGTAACAACGCGCCAAACATCTCGGCCAAAGGCTCTTTTTCCTGCAAAAACCAAATTTTCCATCTATTTTTATTGCAAAGGAATACGTTGGTCTTTTCTCACCGATTCAATAGCTGGAAAACCGGGATCTGCCGAGATTTTGTGGATTTCACTACACACCAGATACACTTCCCGGTAATTCCGTTCTCTGAAAGGATACAAAGATGAATCCCAGGACTTTTTTCTGCATTTTATTCTGCTACATTCTTTTGCCGCACGAGGGTCGTTCCGATGAAATAGACCAACTTATTTCCACCGTGAATCCCCCAGCCAGATTCGCGGACTATACTCCGGACTTCAGTATCGATACTCAGAGCGTTACTTTTCGGTGGGCCAACGGTCCCCGCACCGAGAAAATCCATGTTATTAAAGACGGTGACAAATGTGCCGCCTATGTTCGAATGCAGGGCTCTGCGTACGACGACGGAATATTCCTACTCGCGTATGATCCTGCAAACGCTCCCGACTCAATCGAATACCCGACAGGACGATTTCACCACGACACGGAATTGGGACCTCAATTGGGCGTGAGTCATCTCTATGCCGACAACCAGGCAATGCCGGGCTCGGCCGAAAGTGAATTCTCCGGAGGTGGCGAAACGATCACTCTGACGCGAACCCTGAACGGTCAGACAAACAGATTCACCATCAGCGTGGACCCTGTCCTCGGATATGTTGTGGAAGCGGACTGCGTGATTCGCTCGGGTGTGAGCAAAGTGAGAACGAAAGCGGTGGGTCTTGCGGGAGGGTTTCCCGTCTGGCCTGATGACCTTTACTACCGTTTTACGGTATACACACCATCTTCGGGCGGATATGAGGGCTACTACAACAACGGAGCCGTTCTAAATAAACAGAACAACAACAATGGGATTCAATTCAGAGACGCCGGTTTTGTTGGGTTTATGGACAACGCAGACGGATGGGGTTACGCGATTTCACTCACGTGTGGGTCCCCCACCCGGAACGTCAATATGTGCGGCCCTCACAATTCTTATCACATCTTCATAAATGTGCCTTCCGACAGAAAAGTTCAACAGCGACTTGCGGGAATACCGCCGGAGATCGTGGACTACCTTCAGGAAAACATGAGTCTCAAATATCAGGGTACATCGATTGGAGTGCTACCGATCGGAGTTAAGGCCGATTTCGAAGACCAGCCAGTGTCGATAGACACATTCAAGCCGGGATTGTGGGACAGTCAATTTGCTGTCAGTCAGGAAGGAAAGGGATATGAAGGCGGCAAATGCCTGGTTCTGACTGGAACCGCTTCGCCGATCACCCCGAATCTCCTCCTGAAATATGTCGGTACCGGCTACAAGCTGGAAGCCATGTTGAAAGTTGAGGGCACGGGTTCTTCCTATATTTCCGCGGTTACGAAAGAGTGGAGCAGTGTGCGACACACCGACAATCAATTCACGTTCTACTACTCCGACACGGTAACCGCCGACGACGGATGGACGAAAATTTCGATCGACATGAACGCCGAAACCTTTGATCCGTTCCTGTCGCTCATATTTCACGTAGAGAATGCCACTGCCTACATCGATGATTTCAGCCTTGAACCAACGGACAACACCTCGGCAATTCGAGGTAATCCGGGAGTGTCCGAAATCGCCGACAAGTCCGCCGTTCGGTATCAAGAGGGGCGGTTTGCATTTTCCGGAACGAACCATTCCGGCCGGATTTCGGTATATAGTCTCACGGGGAAGCTTGTGGCTGAAAGGGAATGGACGGGCGAAAAGGTTTTGGGACTCCCCCTGTTCCTTGCACCAAATACTTATTTGTTCAGTTTTAGACCAAACGACCAATCCAAAGGAGATGCGATTACCAACCTTCTACAGGTCGTTCGTTGACCGGTGCCCCCGACGGCGCCCCCGACAACTCTCCGGCCGAGACAAGGCGGTTCCGCCCTGTTTCGGCCACTTTTTCAGAATTAACAACTCTTGACAAATGAACACCTGAAGCAACCGGCCGGGGGGGCACTTCTGCTCTTTTCGTGAAGGGCAAAGAGCAATGAGAAGGGAACGGCATACCGGGAAGATTCACTGCAAAAAACTCTGGTTCCCAAGCGCTTGCTGCTATAAATCAATGACCAGTAGAGTTATGTCGTCTTCGGGCTCTTCTTTCGTACCACAAAACTCTCGCTGTGTCGAGAGAATTCTCCTGAGACACTCATCCGGTGTGGCATTGATCGAATCCAGCGCCACATGTTCCAGCCGTTCCAGCTCGAACATTTCGTCCTGCGAGTTTTTCGCTTCCGTGAGACCATCGGTGTACAGAACCAGACGAAGCTTACCCGGCTTATAGCTCATGCACGTTTGCTCGAGCATCATATCCGGAAAAACACCTAAAAACAGTCCATCCGCCTTAATCAAGTCGCTTCTGCCGGTCTCTTTGTTGATGAAAATCATCGGACAATGACCGGCCGAGGTGTAACACATTGTGTGGTTCTCGGTATCGAGAACCGCGTAGAAAATGGTTACGAAATTATCCGTTTGAATTTCGGTAAGAAATGTTTCGTTTATGGTCTCGAGTGTTTCCTGGGGTCCGCTTTCCTTTGAAGCAAAGGTTTTGAGTAAAACCTTCACCATCGACATGATCAAGGATGATGAAACACCGTGTCCGGAGACGTCGGCAACCACAATGCCGTATTTCGAAGGTGAAATCTCAAAGACATCGTAGTAATCACCCCCGACCGCTTCGGCAGGGATGTAGGTCGCCGCGGCGCTCAAGAAGTCGCTGCGCTCAATATTCTGGGGCAGAAGACCCTGTTGGATGCTCCGCGCGTGTTCAAGATCTTTTCGAATTCTGGATTGGGCGACCCGGAGGTCGTTGTTTACAATTTTGAGCTGTTTGTTGGCGTTTTGCAGACCTGCATTGGCCTCCTCGAGGGCACTGAAAATGCGGAAGTTCTCGAGAATGATACCCGCCTGGTTCAGAATTGTCGTGAGCGTGGTGATATTCTCCCCCGTAATGGCGGCCTTTTTTTCGGCACGATCCATCCAGAATACCCCTTCTGCCTTGAAGTTGGGGCACCGCACACAGTTTCGGCGTCGCTCATCTTCCGAGCTTTTCTTAGAGGGATCACCGGCCCCGGGCTCGCTCCAACAGTAGGGATTGAAACTGCCGTGAACTGGGCAGGTCGTATTACCACAATCCGCCACTTCCCAGCATTTACGGGTTACTTTACTGACAAAAGGGATTACGAGGTATGACTGCGACTGCAATTTTCGAGCAAAGACATCGAAATCCGGTTCGGGGTTTTCGACTATGAAATGCCGGTTCAGGAATATGGCATCGGTGATCTCACCGCCGTCGAATCCCATTGGAATGGAAATCGACCGAATGGACGCCTCATCGATGCCCACCCACGCCTTTGGGACAAGGTGGAACTCATCGGCGTCTATACCGAAAAGTACAATTCGGTCGAATTCAGTGATTTCCTGAATTCCGAGAAGAACGGTTTGGATTATCCGCTCGGGGTCTGTGCTGGAGTGCATGACCTTCGTCATCTCATTGATCAGCGAAGTATCCATAAGCTGAGACTTGAGCAGTTCGTTTTGCCGTTTCAGCGTACGGGCCTGCTCCTGCAGCCGCTCGACGGACGAAGATGATTTAGAACCGGATTTTCCCATAGAAGCCAAACAATTCCTGAACGCGTCGACCCGGAGTGGAGAGAATTTGCGCAAGCAGGGCCGCGA
The DNA here is from genome assembly GCA_964513105.1 of uncultured Fibrobacterota bacterium. GTDB lineage: Bacteria > Fibrobacterota > Chitinivibrionia > Chitinivibrionales > CAYFVL01 > CAYFVL01. The sequence goes on along the minus strand of CAZEMW010000129.1, from coordinate 982 downwards.
CCAAAGCCTGCGCGTTCTCGCCGTGAGAGAGCTGAAAAGTTCAGGCAATTGGTTACTGATTGCAGCTTCGTCTCCGAAGTTCAGCATCTCTCTCGCACGATATGACATAATTATAGTATTTTGCACTCAACTTGACTCGGAAATGTGTGCCGTTACATTTTTGTTATGTTTTTCACAAACCTGAACGAATCATTATAGCAGGGGGTCCGAGAGGGATTTACGGTAGAATTTCGGCTCATTTGGGGATCTGAGAACGCCATAATGCAATCTCCGAGCCGACGATATGTTGCCGATTCCTTTGGAATTCACTCTCGCTCAGGTACTCTTGGGAGGAAACCAGTGCAGATTAAAAAGAACAAGAAGAAGCAGGAACTAGAGCATGATCCGGTGATTGATGGATTGGCCAAGTCCGGGTCCTTTGTTCAGGAGAATAGAAACAGCGTAATTGCAGCTGCCGCCATTATACTTCTCCTTATAGTAGGACTTTGGGGATTTCGGTATTTTCGGGAAACCGCCATCCGGGAAGCACAGGCCGATTTTGGTGAAGCAATGGTAAAATTTGAGGCAAGGAATGTTACTGGAGCGATAGAGGGATTTAATCAGGTGCTCGATGCGCACGGTGGAACTCCTTTCGGTGCCTATGCCGCCTACATGCTCGGTTCAATCTATATGCAACAGCAGGATTGGGATCAAGCTATTGGGTATCTGGAGACCGCAGCATCCAAGAAGCGCGGAACCGGCTTTGTTCCAGGAGAGGCACTGGAGAACATTGCGGTAGCTTATGAATACAAAGAAGACCGTGAGTCGGCTTTGGAGTACTACCGAAAAGCACTTCAGGACCCGAAACTGGACTACCGATATCCTTCAATCCGTTGGAAAATGGCTCTTCTGAATCGTGAGCTTGGTCGCAAGGACCAAGCGATAAATCTTTCTCAGGAGATCGTAGAAGCCGATACTCTGGCGGGAGAGTACAAGCAGAAGG
>CAZEMW010000128.1:2070-7713 GCA_964513105.1 uncultured Fibrobacterota bacterium | reverse complement strand
GTTCAAAGAAAGGCTCTGAATGTACGGCGACTGAGCATCCGCATTTTGAGCTTCGATAACCAGTTCCTTTTCGTTGGGAAGAGTGATCGTAACGCGCGGAAATAGTGGCGCATTGACAGTAAACCCGCCTACCCCGGGGATAGCGGGATATAGTCCAAGCATGTTCCAGAGGCACCATGACGAATGCGATCCAAGATCGTCTTCCCCACGCAGATACACAAAATGACCCTCAATAAGAGCCCTTCGAGTGATCCACTGGGTTCGCCACGGCCGGCCGAGCCAGTTGTATACCCACGGCAGGCCGTATCCCGGCTGATTGTTCAGCGCGATATACCCGTTCTCGGTGTTGTATGCGGTCCTTCCCTTCAAATCGATAGGCTTATCTTCCGGGAATCGCTCTTCGAGCATCTGGATCGCCGCATCCCGACCCCCGAAACTCTCCGTCAATCCGGCGATGTTAAAGGGGACCATCCAGGTGTATATCTCGCGAGTGCCTTCGGTGAATCCATCTTTCCCGAGGAATTCCCCCGAATTGTCTCGTGCTTCAAGAAAACCGGTTTCCGGATTATAGAGGTGTTGCCAGTTTTGCGCGGTTCTCAGAAGGGTGTCCGCTATAGGCAAGTTAAGATCCTCGGCGGTTCGAGAAAGTGCGAAGTTACCGATGCAATACTCGAGCGTAACGGAACCCTTGTCGGGAACGTAGCCGAGGTCGAGAAAGCCCTGAAGTCCGGGTCTGACCACCTTCTTTCCACATTTTCTTCCTTCGTCGAACGCATTTGCCGACATCTGATTATAGGCTTCGGTCAGGTCGAACGCACGTGCGCCGAATGCAATTGCGTTTGCAATAATCGGCAGTGCCGGATCTCCATTCATCACGCCGGTTTCTTTGTTGTACGCGGTCCAGCGCGGGATACCGCCCCCATGTTTGCCGGCCAATACATATGAACGCATCATGTCACCGACCTCTTGCGGAAAAAGCCAGGCGACAAGTTGAATCCAGGTACGATACACGTCCCACCCGGATACGTTCACATAGTAGGTAAAATCCTCCGCCGTGTGAATCTGATTGTCGAATCCTAAGTACTCGCCGTTTACGTCGCTGTAGACATTCATGTGGAATAGGCATCGATACAAACAGGTATAGAAGAACTCCTTCTCCTTCGCGGTGCCCCCTTCGACAATTACTCGGGAAAGCGCATCGTTCCACTCATTTTCGGCAGCCGTTTTTGTTTCCTCGAAATCCCAGTTGGGATGCTCAGTCACCAGGTTCAGCTCGGCGTTGTCCCGATCGACGAAGGAAAGCCCGACTTTAAATACATACTCACCTCCCGACGCCTCATTGTTGAGTATCAAATAGTCGTTGTTCACGATTCCGTCGGGGGAGCGGTCGAACACGGCATGAAAATACGGTTTTCGGTCCTTTTCCGGGCCGGTGACGGTTTCGGCTGCATGCGTGTGTACACCATCCTTGAAATAGATCATCGGAACCATGCCGTCGGGAAAATGCACTCGAATAATGGCACTTCGGCATCGGGCCGCAATTTCGATCGAAATGCCCGATGTGTCGGTGTATTTCACATAGCCCGGGGACGCGACGGTGTCTATAGGAACGAATCGGGGTTGCGTCGAAGTATCATAGGGTGCGGGAACGAATTCAATATGTTTGGAATGTTTGAACATGCCGTAATAGCAGCCGCTGAGTGAAGTAAGTGCGAATCTACCCTCCCACAATTCGGCCATAATCATTCCAAACGGCAATGAGGCACCTCTGAAAATTGTCGGGTTGCCTCCCCCCTCTATGTCTCTGAGCGGGTTCACGTACTCAACAGGTTCCATGGCTCTGCCCGTGGACGCAATCACAAAGACCGCCATCCACAGGGAACGTAACCGACACCACCGTTTCTTATTCATTTTTCACCTCACTATCGGGGGAAAATTGGCTTTCCCGTATTCGTCGGCCGGAAATTTGGCTGTAATTTAGTCCGGTCTTTCATTTTCCGTATTAATATAGCGCAGAATGGTCCACACTGCAACCATCGACTTTCGGCACCAAAAACCCAACGAACCCAAGCCGTATGCCCGCTTTTCGGGGTATGCAAATGGCTTTCCAGCGTTTTTCATCGTTGTTTTTCAAGATACGAAAGGACCGTGTAGTCTAAATCAAATGAATGGTGTCTCGGTTTCCCGGCTGTGTTCCCGGGTTGAATTTTTCCGGGATTATTTGGGATTCGGTGACTATCTTTTATTGTGGATGAGGAGAGGAGGTGGTTCTTCTCATTGTGCGTAATTTCTAGACGAAAGGTGGGGAAATGACTTCCATTAAAAGAAGGATTTCACTGATTATCACCCTGTTTGTGGTCGGCTCGGTATCGTCCGGGGAGACCGGAGACTATTACTCCCGGTCCAAATGGGGGTATAAGTCGTTGCTCGACAGTGGTGAGCTGACGCTCAGCATACTGCTCATATCGGTGGAGTATAGCGGAGGAATCATCGAGCCCCCCGACGACTTTGACGCCCAGCACGAAGACATGGAAAAGACAAATCAGAGGCTCAAGGAGAGTTCGTACAATCAGGCCTGGTATAATTGGGCCATTTATCCTGGAAAAGGTGAAGATCCTCTCATTGTCGATGGAAGCTCAATTGTCGGTGATGATGGAAAGATCGATGGTTGGCAGGGGCAATATGGACTTTTTCAGGCGGCTATGGATGTGGCCCGGGAACGGTATGGGTCCGACGTGTTCAGCGGCAATCGGCATATCTACGGACGTGTCAAAGGGAAACAGGGCAGTGCATTCCCGACAGCGAAATATGCATTCGGCGATGCCGGGGGCGGTGCGCAATGGCACGAGTTGATACACAACCTGGCTTTTAACCACGGAAGCGATCTCACTACTCCTATTACCAGAGCGGGAGGGGGCTCGTTCAATGCGCCGATGCGCGCGGTGAAAGGGTGGATTCGGGAAAACGAGGGGTACTTCCGTGTCACCGAGAGCGGAGATTACCGTCTTTATGATCTCGACAGTCCCGAACTTATGCCGGGTAAGAACTTCGCATGTGTGATCGAGCGATACACCGAGGATTCTACGGGAGAAGCAACGCCGCAAGCCGCCGACCTCTGGATCGAATATCGTCCCAATCCCCCGGCGAGTGCGCATGAAACCCTGACACGGGGTGTCCGACTTATCAATTACGGTACCCTTGGCGAGTCAAACGCCGGGCGGACTATCGACGCCACTCCGGGCAACGATATAGACCCTGATCATGCACTGACGGTGGGAAACAGCTGGGTTGACGAAGACGACAAGGTGAAGGGTGAGAAGATCATCGGAACTCAGGCGGTCATTACGCCTTTGCAGGTAAACGACACCGAGCCCAAGAGTATAGATATTCGAATCGAGCTCCCGGGTGATATCACCGCTGCCGACACGAGATTCGTTCGGGAAGATATCGCTCGAGCGGTGACCCGCAAACGAGCCAATTCAATCAAAGTATCCATTCCTTCAGACGGCCTTCATCATGCAGTTCCTCTGAGCGTTTATGGGGTGAACGGCAGGCGGGTGGCGATGATTTCCGGAGAATGCGGCGGTTCGGTCATGCAGTTCCGGATTCCCGCAAGCCGGTTGACGGCAGGGGCGGTGTATCTGTTTTCCCGGGGTGACCATACTCTGCGATATGTTCATCGGTAAACGTTGCGTTTTCGACCCGGTCTTCCGATACCGGTCATGAGTTTTCATGGCCGGGAGATACCACGGCAGTCCGTCTCGATTCTTCTGCAAGAGAGTGTTACGTCGGGCGACCATCCCCAGTGCCTGCAGACGTAGCCTGTCGCAGCTATACGGAATTCCGGTACTCCACGCTTCGAACCGATCCACGTTCCATTACAAGTGGCTCAGCCACCAGTGTGCACGTGGCTTTGTCATATGCCACGGGGACGTCTCCCAAAATACTGTGGCAGGCGGCATACCCGAGGTTGCTGCCGCCGGGGTCGATTGTGGTGACCGGCAGTATGGATACATCTATGTCGTTGTCGAAGGAAACGAACGACATCTCGTCCGGGACTGCAATTCCAACCCGCTCCAACGCTTTGAACATGTGGGTGCCGAGTCGATCCCTTGTTGCGACCATGGCGGTGATGTCGTCACACAGCAATTGTGGGAAGAAGCCTTCGATCGAACGAACGCGCTCGACCAGCTCTCTGTCTTCTTTCGTACGAAGTACCGGTAATTCGAAGAACTCCCGGCGTTCGGGAGCTTCCGGCGAGGGTGGGAATTCCGGCCAGACGCTCAGCAGGTGCGAAATGAGGTCATACACCCGATAGAACATTTGCTCTCGGCGACCCTTGGTAAGCCATGACAGCGTCTTGCGCACATGCGGGGGCGCCTTTCTGTGCAGGGACCGCAGATAGTCGGCGCAATCCTTTCTCGACATGCGCTTGAATCGTGCCACGGCGTCCGAATTGGTTACGAGCGAAAACGGCTCGGATTGTCGAGCGGCTTCGGCGGACAAGGTCAGCTCACGGGTAAAATCCCAGTCATTGGTGTAGCGTGATACATAGGCGACTCTTCGATGGCCTAAATCGTAAAGGTGATCCAGGGCTTTGCGACAGAAAGTGCTCTCTCGATATGCGCACCTGCGAAATAAGGCTGGTTTGGACGTTTTCTCGACTATGCCGGAATCCTTTCGGTCAACCGCAACAACCGGCCGCTCAAAAGAAATCAACGTTTCCAGAAGAGTATGGTAATCATCGTACATGCCACTCAGCCCCAACACCAGGCTTCCTACATATTCATGGCGCCGTCGTTCGATATGCTCCCGAAGTGCCCGGTGGCTTCGGAACGCAAGGCCGTAGTAGTACTCCTCCCTTTCATCCTTTACAACGCAAGGCAGGAGAAGCGTATTTGATCGAGCGGCTTCTACGATGAACGCGTTACGGAACGCATTGGTGCGGGCACCCGAGAATCGACTGAAATATCCGGCTTTGGGCTGCACCAGCAGGATGAAGTTTCTGGGGTGTGTTCGGCGGTCGCCTGGACCGCATGATATTTGGCGACCGACAATCCAGCTCTTCCCTTCTTTGTGAATGAGGCCGCGGGCGGAAAGCATGGCCAGCACACCGACAATCGTCGAGCGCGATGTACGAAATTCCCCGCACAAGACCGTCACTTTCGGAAGCGCCTGTCCCGAACGAAAGGAGCCGGCTGCAATACGGCAGGTAAGTGCTTCGGCTATCTGGTCGGCAACACGGAGGGCACGAGGAAGCGGAGCGCAGGCCGCCGCCCCCCTGGGTCGCAGCGGCCTTCCTCTTCCACGTTCGAGCAATCCTCGTTTTTCGAGGATACGAGCTGCTTTATTGAGAGTAGAACGAGAAACCCCGTATCGTCGGCATAGCTCCGACGTCTTCGGCAATACCGATCCGGCAGACGATTTAAGATCCTCGATTAATCGATTTGCCGTTCGTTGCACCAGAGCAGGTGGCCTTGGAGAGTTTTGTGGTGCCATATCGTGGAATCCGGTCTAACCGGTCGAATGGTTCACAGCTCTTACAAAAGAAAACTACAACTGAAATCCGTCCCGAAGGATACCGAAATGCACCGGCGGTATCCCTCTTTCGTGGCGTTTCGCTTTCCGGAGCACTATAAAACA
>CAZEMW010000128.1:0-2060 GCA_964513105.1 uncultured Fibrobacterota bacterium | reverse complement strand
GAGCAAATGCTGTACTATTGTAATTGGCATTTCATAGCTTTGGAGTTACACCTCCGGCAGTTTCCCTTTTCCATTGCAATAAACTTATACAAGTATTGTACTTCGATAACGATAGTAGCTGTGCAAACTTTCAGAAGCTCCTTATCATATAATAGAAAATAAGTTGAGCGATTTTCCCAATTGGCTGCAATGATCGGTACACGCACGAGCAATCCGTGCATCAATACGGAATTCATATGGAGGAAAAATGAGGGGTGAACAAATCTTTGCTCGGGGAGCTCTTCAGAAAGAAGCTTCTTACCTGAAACATAATTCAGTATCGCGAAAAATGCCGGGCGTCGCTCTCATGGTTGTGCTGCTTATCGCTTCCGTGTCGGCTGAACTGCCGACGGCTGCGGCGGCTCTCGGCGCTTCGGGCATGAAAGGTGGGCTCTGTGTGGTTGTCGGTACGGTGGATGGTGAGCTCGAGGCTTCGCTGACCGCCGGGGGAACGGTACAGGTACAGGGGCTTGCTCTAACTCCCGAACATGCCCGGGCGGCACGTCTGGCTCTCTTTCAGAAAGGTTTGTACCCGGTGGCTTCGGTCTCATACGAGCCTTCGGTGAAAACGCTTCCCTATACCGACTGTCTTATCAACCTCCTGATAGCGGACCTGGACGCCCTGGGTGACAAGGCGCCGTCCCCCGGTGAAATAGACCGGGTTCTTGCGTACGAAGGGGTCGCCTACCTTCGCCAAAACGGTAGCTGGATCTCACGACGTAGAGATACCCCCAACGACATCTATCGGTACACTCATTGGAAGGGCGATTCTACGGTAAACAGCTATCAGCGGGACAACCGTGCCGGTATTCCCAACCAGGTCCGATGGATCGGCGCTCCCACCTACGGGCTGTATAATAGTCACGGCGACGGTACCAATGTTATGGAATCGGAGCGGGTGACGGGGGGAGCGTGGATGGGGCTGTTCGGGGGAGCCATTCACTGTCGGGATGCATTCAGTGGGGTGTTGCTGTGGAGAAATGAGCTGGAAGACGAAGATCGGGAAACGGCGCGTGAACAGGCGGGGGGAGAAATGTTCGCCGCAAATGATCGTCGTTTGTTCACGATTCAGGCCAAACCGGGCGGCTCACTGGTGGCGTACAATATCCGAACGGGTACGCTGGAGAAAGCATATGATGCCGGACCGGTCCTCAGATCATATGTGGATCACCGCGGCAATGAAAAACTGAACTGGTGGGATGCCAACCTGATGGGAGTTTCTCAAACCCTTCTTCATGAGGGGCGAGTTATCCAGACGTTTGGAAACAGCGTGTACTGCTATAACGAAGAATCCGAAGGTCTCGAGTGGAAGTGGACCGCATCACCGGATTCGACGATAATAATACGTAGCGGTGTGATACAGGACAGCGTACTTACCGTTGCCGTAACCTACCGTCCTGCGGAGATTCCCGATTCGCTGGGAAAGTTCTATACCTGGAATCGTTCCTCGGACAGAGGGTATAAGGCGGATCTCAAGAAAGTAGTTGGACTTCATCTGAACGACGGCAAGGAGTTGTGGAGCATTGACGAGTTCCCCGGGTCGACCGGCAAATTCCACGAGCTTATTGCCGGAGGCGGCGGCCGGGTGTTCGCCGCGCTCTTGGACCGCCTCTGGGAACACTGTATCGATGTGCACAAAGGAGAAATCCTGTGGAGTAACAAAAACGGGGGGACCGGGCACTACAATGTCGGAAGCTATCGCGGGAATATTATGGTACTCGCCGAAGAGGATCTGGTGGTGTTCGGAAATCACGGGGGATTTAGCTCACACAATTTGACAACCGGTGAACAAGTTGGGCAAATGAAGGTGGATTACTGGGGTTCCTGTCCCGGTGCCACGGTAACACCCAATTACTTCATCTCCAGCATGTACTTCACTCCTTTTTCAAATCTCAGAAGAGAGTTGAAGGGGCGAGATGAATCGGAGTTTCAACTGGTCAGTATCGGCGGCTCGGCATGCAGCGTTTACCCGATAGTTGCGTACGGGTCATATTACCAGATGGGAGGACGCTGTTCCTGCC
>CAZEMW010000127.1:0-7730 GCA_964513105.1 uncultured Fibrobacterota bacterium | reverse complement strand
CCATACCAAAAAGTGGTGGTGACCCTTGACTTCTTACATAACAGCGGAGTCGAGGTGCCCGGACTTACACTCCCCCTGCGCAACGCCCCGCCTGGCGAAGGGGGGGGCGGTCGGAAACTATTTATTTTAGACCTGAGCGATTCCGGAAGATTCCGCATGCACGGGAATCGGAATCCGGCATTCAAATGACCGGGATACTGCTTCTCCATTCGCCTCCCCGGTACCGGATTTCCACTAGACGACGCTTTTCACCAGAGCCAACGAGCACGATGAATAAAATCAACCCAAAGATCAATATTTCCGATATACTCGATTCCATTGCCGACGGTGTTTTTACGGTGGATTCGGACTGGAATATTACCACGTTCAACCGTGCCGCCGAGCAGATCACCGGCACGTCCCGGGAGGATGCGCTGGGGCGGAAATGCTGGGAAGTGTTTCATGCGAATGTCTGTGAGCGAGAATGCGTGCTCAAAAAGACTCTCAAGACCAATCACCAGTGTATCAACAAGACCGTCCGGATCGTGAACAACCACGGAGACACGCTTCCGATCAGTATTTCCACAGCGATTCTACGGGATTCCGACGGCAAGGTGATCGGGGGAGTCGAAACCTTCCGTGATCTGAGCGAAATCGAGGAGTTGCGTAAGGAAGTTGTCGGGAGACACACGTTTCACGATATCGTTACGAGAGATCCGAATCTGCTCGATCTGTTCGATATGCTTCCCGCCGTCGCCCAGAGCGACACACCTGTTCTGATTCTGGGGGAAAGCGGCACGGGAAAGGAGCTGTTGGCCAAGTCTATTCATGACTTGAGTGGTCGGGGCACGGAGCCTTTTGTAGCCGTAAACTGCGGGGCTCTTCCCGAAAATCTGCTGGAATCCGAGCTGTTCGGATACAAAAAGGGAGCCTTTACCGATGCTCGCACCGATAAACCGGGGCGATTCGAACGGGCGGGAAAGGGAACCCTTTTCCTGGATGAAATCGGTGACCTTCCCAAAAGTGTGCAGGTAAAGCTTCTTCGGGTGCTGCAGGAGAAGGTATACGAGCCGCTGGGATCGATTGAGCCGGTCAGGTCGGAAGCTCGCATTGTCGCCGCGACAAACCATGATCTGGGTAAAATGGTCGAGTCGGGCGAATTTCGGCAGGATTTGTACTATCGAATAAATGTCATCCCCCTTACCTTACCGCCTCTTCGGGATCGAAAGGGAGACATCCCGCTCCTGGTCGATCATTTCGTGCAGCACTACGGCAAGGTTCATGGAAAGTCGGTGGACCACATTGCACCCGATGCAATGGAGGCGCTGCTTGAGTACCGGTATCCCGGAAACATCAGAGAGATGGAGAACATTCTTCAGCACGCCTTTGTTCTCTGTGGATCGGATTCGATCCGGAAAAAGCATCTTCCCGCCTACCTGCGCAGGCCCTCAAACTCCGAAAAAAGTCTGTCGGCCGAGAGTTCCTGGGAGGATTACGACAAGAGCAGGATTGAGAAAGCTCTCGCGCGAAACCGGTACAATCGTGCCCGGACGGCACGTGAACTCGGTATGCATGCGGTGACCCTCTGGCGCAAAATGAAGAAGTACGATATTCGTTGAAGGGTCTTTCGAGGGGAGGGCTTCAAACTATTGCACCTGTGCAATAATTCCTTGCATTACTACATTCCCGCAATACAGTGTTTCTACGAAATATTCCTCAGAACCGCCCTTTCGGACTCGGAAAAGGCAATTTCCTCGTTCGGCACGTAACTCGCTCATGAGACCGAACATGGAAACCGTTGCCGTAACCCAATGGAATGACATAGTATCTCCGCTGTACGATTCGTCGTGCCGACTACTCATTGACCGGCCGGATGGAACCCGGTCGGTGCATGATATCCGGGCACTGTCACTTGTGCAGAAAGCGGAGTTGTGTGTCGCGTATGAAGTTGCGGTTCTTATGTGTGGAGCAATATCGCAGCCGGCGCATATACAGTTGACAAACCGGGGTATTACCGTGGTGTCGTGGATCAGGGGTCCGGTACGGGAGGTCCTGGACATGTACCGAAACCGTCGGGATCCGGGGGTCGAGTATTCGATGCCGGGATTCGGGTGTCGGAAAGGGCGATGTCACGGCCGAAGCGGTCGTCGTCGGCAGTCGTGCGGAAAAGGAGACGACAGGTAATGAGAATAGCAGTGTCGGCCGGTGGCAGAGAGCCGGGCAGTGTCGTGGACCCGCGGTTCGGGCGTACGAAACAGTTCATTCTGTTGGATGACGGCTCGGGTGAGTGGACGGTCCTTGACAACGAGCAAAACCTCAATGCTGCCCAGGGCGCCGGCATTCAATCGGCGGCGCGAATCGTGAACGCCGGGGCAACGGTACTGATTACCGGCCATTGCGGACCCAAAGCGTTTGCAGCCTTGTCAAAGGCCGGTGTGGAGGTATACACAACCGATGGTGTGACCGTGGACAAGGCGGTCGAGCAGTACCGCGGGGGGGAATTGCAGCGCTTGGTGAGTGCGGATGTGGATGGACACTGGTAGTGGGATGCCGGCAGAACCGAAGGACGAAGATCGGATTTGTCCAGAAGAGAAATTGTGATTGTGCGCCCCTTAAATTGGGGCGTTTCGGTGAACTCACTTCGGAAAATCGTCCCGCCCGGCGGGATCAGCACAACGCAAGCTCACTTCGGCCAGCTCACTTCGGCATAGCTCAGTGCGTCGCTGTGCGTTGCAGGCCGGCGCGTAGTGGGGATTGCTAAGATTGGTACATCGTGTTCGATTACGAGCACGAGCACGAGCACGAATGCCGGCGCGCGATTTCATCCTCGATAGTTTGAGTGAATGGGTTGATATCATAATTAAATTCTACGAAAGGAAATTCAATGAGAATTGCCGTACCAACCGCCGACGGAAAGCTGTGCATGCATTTCGGGCACTGTGAGACTTTTTCACTTCTGGATGTTGACCCGGAAAGTAAGAGTGTAATCGGGGAGGAAACGGTCGTGCCGCCGCCGCATGAACCGGGAGTGCTTCCACGATGGCTTCATGAAAAAGGGGTTTCTATGATTATCGCGGGCGGCATGGGAATGCGGGCGCAGCAATTGTTTCAGCAGTTTCAGATCGAGGTGGTGGTCGGAGCACCGGCCGGGGAGCCGAAAGCATTAGCGGAAAGCCGGCTTCGGGGAGAGCTGGTCACCGGAGGTAATGTTTGCGACCATTAAGATCCGAGCAGGTGGATGAAATGGATCGTCGTGAAGCCTTGCGGCAAGTGTCGCTCAATCCCGGAGATGCCCGAGAGTATGAAAACAATCTGGCGCTCCTCAAAGATGCTCATCATCCGGAATGTCTGTTCAACGGCAATACAGGCTCTTTAGTGCCGAAATTGCATTTCTTTTTCGACGATACGGGAGTGCTGCATGGTCAGTTTACCTGTGGGCCCCAACAGCAGGGATACTCCGGGATGGTTCACGGAGGAATAATCGCCGCGGTATCCGATGCCTCCATGGCACAGTGTCTCATGGGGCACGGAATTGTGGCCTACACCGCCGATCTGTCGGTGAAATATCGACAACCGGTTGCGGTGAATGTCCCGCTGAAACTGCGTACCCGCATCGTTGAGACAAAGGTTGGAATTCTTTACACGGTGCAGTGTGAGTTTTTCCAGAAAAAACAGATGTCGGTTTCGGTCGAAGGACGCTTTTTCAAGACAATCCGACATGACGCGGCAAATATCTGAGAGTAGTGAATGCATCAAAAGGAGGTACGTAATGCCTAGAGGAAATGGAACAGGACCAATGGGAATGGGAGCAATGACCGGTAGAGGGGCAGGATTTTGTGCCGGATTTGGTGTTCCGGGATATGCCAATCAGGCACCGGGACGGGGAATGGGCAGAGGACGTGGTTTTCGCGGATTTGCCGGCAGTGCGGGAGCAGGTCGTGGTTGGCAAATGAACAGCACCCTGCCGCCGTCCGACTACAACCATCCCCCAACACAACAGGATGAACTATCCGTCCTGAAATCACGCCTGCACTATTTCACGGAAGCTCTCGAAAACGTCGGGAAGCGCATTGAAGAACTCGAGGCGAGAGAACAGTGATTCTGTGATAGTCGACTATTTTTTGATCTTTGATTTTTGATCTTTGATCTTTGATCTTCCCCACGGGGGCCCTTTATGCCTGGAAAAGACGGAACCGGTCCCTTTGGGTTGGGGCCGAGAAACAGAATGTGCAGAGGAGCCGGCGGTCGGGGCGGTTGCGGTGATGAGGTGATCCGATTCGTCGCGGGGCGCCTCGTCGGCCTGATGATACCGCTCGCCGCGGTGGCGATTCGAGAAATCCGAAGCCCTTCGGGGCTGCTTCACCGACCCGTGCTCCGTGTACTCGGGAAAGCCGGAAGGTTGGGGGTGGAAAAACGGAAAGCCGGTACTTCAGCAAGAAGAATTGTATACCGAACGCAGGAAGATACATGAACATTGCATTGGCAAGCGGAAAAGGGGGAACGGGAAAAACCACGATCGCGACCAATCTGGCGACACTTCTGGGACGGGAGGGGAATTCTGTTACCTATCTCGATTGTGATGTCGAAGAACCCAATGGACATCTGTTTCTTCGGCCGAGAATCGACCGTCGTGTACCGGCGCATATCAGAGTGCCGGTGATTGCCGATGAACGGTGTATGGCATGCGGTGAGTGTGTGCGGTTTTGCGCGTTCAATGCACTGGCCCGGTTGGGAAAAATGGTGATGGTGTTTCCCGAGCTCTGTCACGGGTGCGGGGGATGTATGCGGGTTTGTGCCGAAAAGGCGATCTTCGAACAGGAACGGGTGATTGGGTTTGTTGAGTCGGGAGATGCCGGAGGGGTGCGGTTCGTGCAGGGCACGCTGAACGTGGGTGAAGCCATGAGTCCGCCGCTTATCCGCGAGGTGCTCACCGATACCACCGCCGATGCGGTAAACATCATCGACGCACCGCCGGGGACATCATGTCCCGTGGTAACAACGCTACGGAAGGCCGATTTTGCGGTGCTGGTGACCGAACCCACGCCCTTTGGCGTAAACGACCTGCGCCTAGCACTTGACATGGTTCAAGAGCTGAACGTGCCTCACGGGGTCGTGGTCAACCGCGATGAAGAGACGTATCACGGGGTAACGGATCTGTGTGCGTCGAGAGGCGTCCCCATAATCGGACGCATTCCCGACAATCGAAAGGCCGCCGAGAGCTACTCCCGGGGAGAAATGATCGTGGACACCGTCCCCGGTCTGGCCGGACACTTTTCCGATATATGGCGCAATATTCAGGAACGGATTGAGTCATGAAACAACTGGTGGTAATAAGCGGCACAGGCGGGACCGGGAAAACCCGTATCACCGCGGCACTGGCGGCCCTTATGAGAGAGCGGATCGTGCTTGCCGATTGTGATGTCGATGCAGCGGATCTGTATCTCCTGGCGCAGCCGAGGAGCACGCAAACGGGTGATTTCAAGAGCGGGCACCTCGCGGTAGTCAGACCCGAAGCGTGCACTGGGTGTGGTACGTGCCTTGAATTGTGTCGGTTCGATGCGATTCGGCGAACGGAAGAACACGGTGCCTGCCACATCGACCCGGTGGGGTGTGAAGGATGCGGTGTCTGCGTGCGATTCTGTCCTTCGGACGCAATTGAATTTGTAGAGAACACCTGCGGTGAATGGTACGTTTCACAAACCAGGTTTGGAACTATGGTTCACGCAAAGTTGGGTGTTGCGGCGGAGAACTCAGGGAAGCTCGTCACACTGATCCGTGAAAAGGCAAAAGAGATTGCTGAACGGCAGCCGGCAGAGTACGTTCTGATAGACGGCTCTCCGGGGATCGGCTGTCCGGTCATTGCGTCGCTCACCGCGGCCGATGCAGCGCTTATGGTTGCCGAGCCGACCGTTTCGGGGTATCACGACCTTGTGCGGATCGCCGGTCTTGCAAAAAAACTGGGTATTTCAGCAATGGTTTGTGTTAACAAGTGGGACCTGAATCCCAAAGAAACCGGGAGGATCAAAGACTTCTGTCACTCCGGTGACCTTCTGTTTGTCGGAGTCTCTCGGTACGACCGCGTCGTTTCATCGGCACAACGAGAAGCCAAAGCGCTTCCCGAGTTCACAACAGGCGGTGTCGTTGACGATATCCGTCAAATACTGGATACTGTTTCCGGAGTTTTATCGTGATTGATACTCTCCGGATAACCATCCTGGTTGATGATGACCTCTCGGCCGTGGGACTGCCCTCAGAGCATGGGTTGTCATTCTGGATAGAGGCCGACGGCAGAAGAATTCTGTTTGATACCGGACAGAGCGATCTGTTCGCGAGAAACGCCCGTGCACTGGGAATCGACATCGCGGATGTCGAAACGCTTGTGATTTCCCACGGGCATTACGATCACACCGGGGGGGTGGCGACAGTATTGAAACGACAACCTTCACCCACTGTGTACTGCCACCCCGGTGTTTTTAGTCCTCGCTACAGTCAAAAACCCGACGGAAGTATGAAACCGGTCGGCATGGCCAACGCTGGTTCCGAGGCCCTTCATCGGATAGTCGACAGTATTCGCTGGACAAACGCGCCATTGTTTCTGTCTGAGGACATTGGAATCACCGGCCCGATCCCGAGAACGGATCCCGCCGACGATGCCGGGGGCACATTCTACCTCGATCCCGACGGCATTCGTCCGGACCCCATAGACGACGATCTGTCCATGTGGTTCAGGACATCCGAGGGAATCTGCGTCGTGACCGGCTGCTGTCACGCAGGCCTTGTGAATACGCTGCGCTACATACGGACCCTGCTTCCCGGGGAACACATCCATTCCGTAATCGGGGGCTTCCATCTCCTTCATGCCACAACAGACCGCATCAATCAGATCGGGAGTTTCCTGGAGTCCCTCTCGGTCCGGAGCGTAGTGCCGATTCATTGTTCGGGTGAGGAGGCGGTGAGGGTCCTGGGCGACAAATGCGACGCAGGCGGAAAGCGTAACCACAGGTGAACTGGCGCTGCAAAGCCGCGCGGCTTTTCGCCACAGAGCGCAGCCGAGGGGCGAATTCGCCCGATCCGTTTCAACGAAGGGTGTCGGCAATAGTACCGTACATTTTTCGAACCACCTCATAGCTCATCTTTTCGTGTCGAAAACGATTCAGAATTCCCATGGTGTTCAACCCATTCGGCATGCCGGGGAGATTGTCTCGAGTGCGGTTTTCGAAAAAATCGCTGAAACACCAGACGTTCATGCCGGTGCATATCCGTCTGTTTTTCCAGATCTCATTCATATGCGCACGGAGGTACATTGCCTGATGATCTTCACTCGGGTCTTTACGGCCGAGGGTACTGAACATGGTCGCAAGTCTCGCCTCTTCATTTCTCTTGCCGTAGATACAGGATGCGCCGAATTCGCTCACGATCAGCGGCTTTTTCGGCCAGTCCTTTGCGACTCCTTTCAGCATGGGAGTCAGAAGCTTCAGTGAGCCGAGGTGCCAACCGAAGTATTCATTTACGGCAACCACATCGACATCGTAATAACACTGGTCGAATTGGTAGAAATAGCTGCAGAAGGTAGTAAGCCGACTGTTGTCCCAGGTGCGAATTGAGTCCGACAGTGGCTTTACATACGCGCGAAGGCTCTTTTTGAAACTCTGAAACTCGTTGCCGATGGACCAGATGCCGACACAGGCATGATTTCCGTGCGCTTGTATCATCCGACGTGAATAATCCACCCCCCGCTGAATGCCTTCGGG
>CAZEMW010000126.1:4425-7755 GCA_964513105.1 uncultured Fibrobacterota bacterium | reverse complement strand
CCCTTGTGAGCTTTCCACGGCCGTCCGTCGGAGTATTGCTTGTGCCACAAAGTTTTCCCGGTGGTAGCATCAACGGCAAGAACATTGTCGGTGGCATCGATTTTCTGGAAAGCTGGTGGCGGAACATTGTCGTTTGTGGTCAGCGGTTCGTAATTGTCGTAGCAGGGGTCGTGACGGTCGCCGGCAACAAGATAATAGAAAAGAAAAAGGGTGTTTCCGCCGTAGATTACGCTGTTTGCACCGCCGTTGGGCAGGGGGAAAAACCGCATCCCACCTGCCCCGGCCGAGGGGAGTAGCTGTTCGCTTATCCAGTCTATTGAAATTGTCGACAGGCCCCGTGTAATATCGGTGCCGATTTTGTCGGTCGTGAAATCACCGTTTGGTCCCATATAATTGGGCCAGGATTGGTCGGACGGCAACGCATTCGCTATCCTCAAAGAGTTTTCCGATATCACCGTGCCCGATACGGTTCCCGAAACGGATTCCGTCGGGTAGTCTTCCGGTTTCTCAACGCCGTCATATATGAATCGAAAATAGTCTTCCGTCCCGATTTCTCCAGTGAAAGTACCGGTGACCTGGTGGTCACTCGTGGAAACATCGAGTGTGAAAAAGTCCTCTTTCCGGTTCTTACTGCCTCCGGTCGTGTTTACGATGATCCTGAACGAACCCGCTATTCCCGTTTCGTCGATTTCAAATCCCGGCGAGACATCGTGGTCCATAGCCGGTATACTGTATTCTTCCACAAATTGGTCCCCAAAAAGTCGACCGTGTCCCGATTCGTTCCATGAATAAATGCGGGTCACCCCCAGGTCATTTCCACAGATCCACAGGCGAACATCTCCATTGTCCAGTGCTCCGCCGTGGAGTGTCACATCATACTGAACGTACGATGCATGTATCACTGCACAGGTGAACAAAACCGATAGGAATCCGCCAAATCTTTTCATAAATCGCTCCTGCACGAGAAATCTCTTTAGAAACTGAATTTATTCATCCACGGGAAATGTAATCCTATTAGATTAAACCTTGTGAGCTTTTGGGTTCCTCGATTTCCCAGTCTGAGCTAGTGTTTCGTATAACAGCTGAAATAGCAATAACTTATGCCGGGCAGAGGTGTCCATTGGAAAGTAGGCGAAAACCCGACCGGAAAACCGGCGGAAAAGAGAGTGTTTCAGAAGTACTGGGGTTGTTTCAGTCACGAATAGCCGCAAATTCTTCCCATAAGTTGCCGTCAATGCGTACGTTGGCAGAAGAGTTCGGCGTTTCTCTGCAGACGGTGCATCGAGCCGCTTCTATTCTTCGAAACAGGGGCATTCTGAGATTCCGGGAAAGATCCGGGATGCGCATTGCCGGTAGAAAGGGACCGGGTGAAACTCCGCGGCGAAATGAATCTTCCCACGATAAATTGGTCGCGAAGTTGCGAAAAAGCCTTGAACAAGGGGAGCTTCGTGCCGGAACCCGTCTCCCCAAGTCCATCAGTATTGCCGAGGAACACGGCGTATCAGGTAAGACGGTGTCGGCGGCACTGAAAACCCTTGAAAGCTGCCACCTGGTACATAAGAGTGGTCGCTACTGGATTGCCGGGCCTGCCGTTATGTCGCCTTCACCCGGTTCACCCTCCCCCCGCGGAACGGTACTTCTGGTGCTTCCCGACGTCAGCACCTGGCTTATGCTTCGGTTCGACCGGTATGAGCAATTTACATCACGTTTCTTCAATGAAGCCGATTTGTACAATATCTCCACACTGAGCTGTTTCACCAGATTCACCGACCGGGTGCCCGCAGGAGCTAAATGGGTCGGAAAAGAGGCTGTACGGGCGCTTATTCAGAAGTTGGATACCCGGTATCTGGGAGCCGTCATTTTCGGAATCCCGGACAGACCGTGGGAGGTGATTGACTGGCTCGAATTTCTCTGCCGTTTCGACAAACCGGTAGTATGGAGTGAGCTGAGCGATTTGAATATATCCACACGGCCGATTCACAAGAAGATTACGCACTGCTGTGTTCGTGAAGAACGCGCGGTGGATCTGGCGGTTGCACACCTGGGGCACTACGGGCATACTCAAGTTGGCGCCTGGAAGGCGGCGGACGGTAATCACTGGATCACTAAACGATTCGAGATGATCGTTTCGGCCGCCGGCGCACGCGACATCTGCGTGCATGAATATGAGTTTCCCTTCAAGAAGGACGATAAAAGTACCAAAGCGGAAGCGAATTCGCATTATACTTCAAAAAGTGTGAGAAAAATGGTTGCGCAGATCAGCGAGGGCAGCTGCGCAACCGCGTTTCTGTTACCGCACGATTATACCGCATTCCAGGTGTACAACGAGTTGGCAAATGCCGGCATTGAGCCGCCCGGCGATGTGTCTCTCGTCTCTTTTGACAATCACCACCGAATAAAAATGCTTCCAGTCGATAGTATCGATTTCGGATTCGGATATCTCGGTTATTGTGCGTTTCACACGATATTCGGCGTAATACGAATTCAAAGATCCGCAAACGGCGATATCGTAGCAAAACCGAAGGTGGTGGTACGGGGATCGGTCGATGCTCCTGATCGCCGGCGCCATTACGCATGAGAAAGAGCATAAAAAAACGGCCGCGATGTCTTAAGTGGCTTTAAGTCCGGCATAGACGGCAGAAATCACGGCGTCTATCAGGCTTCTGAAAGCATACCCTGCACGTAAAGACGGCTTGTCCCAATTCGGGGGGAGAATCGAGACAAGCCTACCGACGATACCGAAGGGTTCAGCCCGGTCGTTGTCGGGCTTCTATTTTTTGTGCACTGTCCGGAAATGCACCATCTTCGATCGACGGTCAACATCGATATACACTCCGCGGTTCAGCATGGTACCCGCCGGGGTTACCCGTCTGCCGCGGATGTCAACCAGGGATTGTGTTGAAAGAGTCTTTGCTTGTGGCGGAAGCTCTTGTCGCACGGCTTTTTGCCGATTCGGTCTTGTGCTCACGCCTTCATCTACAAAGAGACCGGCCCACCATCCGATTCCACCATCCTCAGTGTATCGGTACCATTCGTTCGTCGGCCAGTGTATTACCCATCCGCCGTAAGCTTCAGTTGGCGCCTTGTTGGCGTCGTTGTGCCCGGTGATCCATTCCGAAACATTGCTGAAATTCCAGTCACCCCAGTTGGAGTACTTGCCGTTCCCGCCATGGGCCGTCCACTGCTCCAGACCGCCAAGCTCCTGCGGAACCCAATTCACACTCACGGCGCCGTGTTCTTCTTCAAGCCACCATTGCCTGATTGTGCACAGCGACTCGTCTTTCCGTTTCGGGCGCATAATACCGAAACCGTGATGGCCGTTTGGTATAC
>CAZEMW010000126.1:0-4415 GCA_964513105.1 uncultured Fibrobacterota bacterium | reverse complement strand
TCGTCCCGGATTATGGATGAGATACTCGGCATCCCAGCTCAACTCGGATCCGCAATTGAACAAACCATATACCGGATAAATATCATCCTTTCCCGCGACACCTTTTCCGCCGTCCGGAATCGTGTACACCGTCGTCGGTTCACCATCTTCCACTTCTTCACTCCAGTCGACCGGCATTTGTACTCTTTCGTCCCAGATTATGATGTCTTTTCCTACGCTGATCGTGCCGGATTGTGTGTGCCAGCCCAAATGTTTGGCAATATCGCGTTTCGTCTCCGACAAGACTACCGGCGTATCGGTGCTCAAATCGACCTGTATGCCGAAAAGCTTATGAGCACCACCCCACACAATCTCGTAAATACCATTCTCGGGATCTTCGTACGGACTTGAACGGTACCAGTTAACGAACTGTTCCTGTATGGTGTCGAGTTCACCGTTTCCTTTTGTATAGGTGAGGGGAACATTGACCGATCCGTCTCGCTTAACAATCCACCCCGGACTGGAAACCCCAGCCATGACCTGATAGGTTATCCACCGCCCGTCGGGCGACCATCGAAACCAGAAGGATTCCTCAGGCAATTCCAGGTCAATCGCTTCCGACTGATCGGCTTTCAGTCGTCGTGCATAAACCGGTTCCTGCGCACTGCTGAGAAAGCCGGCACCGTACACCAGCCATCCGTCGACCGGGCATTCCGTTAGCGGCCTCACTACTGCTTCGTGCCTGACCAGGTCGGGACACTCCGCGCCGCATAAAGTAAGCTGAGCAATTTGGGAGTTTTCAATTTCCTGATGCCGCTGCGCCCCGCAATACCACTGATCGTTCGTGTTTTGAGTTACCTCCCGGTACTTTTGACCCGTCGATATAAAGCCGAACCCAAGAGCCATGACCAGGCATGCCGTGAGATAAGTCCTATTCATACGTACAACCTCCTTCGCATCAGTCTTTGCGCTTCAAACTATCGAGCCGGATTATCTCTGAAAGTAGCCGGATATTCATAACTTAACCCGCAGAGGGGTGAAATACTGTATTTTATAATACAGTAATACTATGGTTTGGTTATTGTGGTAAAAGAATTGGATCCGATTGTTTCGCTCTGAGTTGAGGGTGGGTCGAATTCAGTGGGCAATCGTTTCGAGCGTGAAGCCGACTGCAATTGAACCGGAACAATTCAAGTTCGAAAAACGTACGGTCGCCGCTCGGAGGCACCTGTTAGCCCAAGTTTCGCAGTCGAGAGAGCCGCTGTGCCGAGCCGGGTGGTGGAAATGTCGGACAGCACCAATGTCTGGAGGGGGACTTGAGCAACAAACGCCGAACCGGAGAAAAACTCTCAGCCGAAACAGCAGATAAAATTGAGAAGCGTATTGATAGAGTCGAGGGCAACCTCTTGCCGTCCAGTCGCCGACTTTCTCTTGATCTCGGCGTAAGCCGGCCGGTAGTACTGGAGGCGCTGCGGATACTGTGCCGTCGGGGCGTTGTAGAATTGAGTGGAAATCGACGGCCGCGGATAACCGGACGAAGAGAAAAGCAGCCGGAATCGAAGCGTCGCCCCGACTCGGTACAGAGGACATATAATAGAATGGTTGAGATGATACGCAGCGGCAAATATCGAGCGGGAGATGTACTTCCGAAGTGGAGCAATCTCACTTGCACGTTTCATGTCTCCTCCAGCACCATCAATGCCGTTCTGCGGAAACTTCGTGAACACAATTATGTCCATACCCTTGGAAAGCGGTGCATTATCGGTCCTGCGCCCGGGAGTGATGCTCCCGTTACGTCGCGCCAGACGATTTTGGTGCTTATTCCAAGAGCGCACGATTGGACTTACATCTGCTCGGACCGTGATACCGAACGATTCGGACGAGAATTCGTCGATCAGGCCGAGCATTCAGGGGTCTCGCTTCATGGAATTGCGCTCCACGGCACCCCCCCGGCCGGTGCCTCCGTTGTCCGTCCCAATGCGGCGGAGGATATCGTCAGAAAACTGGGAGGGTGGTATCGTGGTGCGCTTATTCCCGTGACAAAGAAGAAACTTCCGGATATGGAACGGTGGCTTCGCTTCCTTTCACGGTTCGGCCGGCCGGTCGTATGGTTTGACAGGAACGATGACGGTCTTGAGATGAAGACTATTCCGGAAAATGTTGTACGAGTATTTATCTCACAGCGAAACGCCGTACGGGAGGTTATCAACTTCCTGGAAAACAAGGGATTTCACGGCGGCTATTTCCCGTACATCCCGCCCATGAGTGAATGGCAGGAAGAACGTCTTTCCCTATTGCGCGAAATCGGCGCCCACCGCTCGACACCGTTCATCGTCGAGTCTCTGGCGCCCGACGACATGCCACAATGGCTTTATCCTGTGCGTGAAGGAGTTACCAGGCGCCTCGAAGAGTTGCGGGCTCGTATGGGAGGACGCATTAAAGTCCTTCTCGACCAATTCGAAAAACGGCTGAGCGACTTGCGTTGTCGATACGGATCGGAGGTTTTCACCCCCGACATATGCGCATCTCAGGATGCCGGTTTTCTGGGATATTTGCGGGCGGTACAGGGGCTGGGTATGGAGCGAATCGACGAGCTTGACCCTCCGACGGTGACGATATCGACGCTCTTGCACATACTCCCGATTCTTCGCGATCCTCGCCGTGCGCTTATTGCCCCGCGCGACAGTTATGCCGAACACCTGATGCGCGTATTGGCGCCTGTTGGGCGGGATCTGATCAATTCCTTTTCGATCATTTCTTTTGACAACAAAGTACGCTATTCCTTTCAGTCTCTGACTTCCGTGGACTACGGCTTTGCCGAATTGGCCTATCAGTCGCTTCATATGATCCTGGACGATCTGCCGACACGAAAAACGACCGACGGCGCCCTCGCCTCGGTTCCGTACGTCGTTGATCGGGGGACGGTCAAGCAATCAAGGTGACATGCCAATCCCGAAAAAGACGGATGTCGTGAAGACGAAAAACCACAGTTATCAGTGAGGGAGGATTCTTCAGCCGTGTGCTCGGCTTACCGCAGGAAAACTCGAATCGCGGGAACTCGCAAGCCGGGAAGGCTCACCGGCAACGCGTCTGTGGTAGCACAGTACCCTTGAAACTATATTGTGTATGAAAGAGGGATATGCGATAGAATTTCCGACGAAAAGTATGGTTCTGAAAAGATTCGGTCGCCGGAGAGAAGGCCGGCCGGATCAGCGGAGAGCGCCGCTCGGCATCGTCGAGCCCAATGAGCGAACGCATCCGGCAAACTACTCCGCCTTCCAACGCTTTACCAATTATGCCGGAAGTCGATTCGAAACCCAGTGTTTCAGCCTCGGATCGATGCCTGAGGCAGTTACCAAACCGACCGTGATCGACGGGACGGATTTTATGAATGAAAACCACGGAGACAGCCCGGGGGGCACGATCCCTCTTGAGCCCAACGTCTGGGCATCTCGGGTACTGTTTCCGTTTCTCTCGGGTGTTTTCATTTTCATTGGTCTTCCGGCATTCATACTGATCCTCATGCGAAGGGTTGGCGTTGAGTATGAACCCTTGCGTCTGTTTCTTTCGCGCCCAGCTCCTGCGTGGATGCCTCCGATCGCTCCGGTGATCGTGGGACTTTTCTATTTTGGTGTGCGCCGGAAAGCTGCCGGTCCTCCGCTTACCTGCAGTCTCGAAGACAAAGCAATCATCGTTCGGCACAAGAACAAACTTGTTTGTTCATCCCCTGTTGCAGAGATTGAACTAACAAGGGGGCACTACACCATCACCTCGCGATATGCGCGAGGTGAACTGCCGGTGCTGGGAATGCGTTTTCCAGGCAATGATCGTGAATTGTTCATCGGTGTGCGGGACAGCCAACTCTATTGTCAATGGCGTGACGAAAGTTCGTTGAATGGTGAGCCCCGCAAATCACAACGCTTGATGGAGCCGACTCATTTTGTATCCGGATGGGCCTGGGTGAAGCTGACCACGCATCTGGGACTTGGTGAAGAAGTGAATCTGACTCGGCTGTGAGTCGGTTACCGCCTCCGCCGAGCCGATGCCGGCAAAACCCAATAAGCCACACGAGCCCGCGCAGCCGGATACATCGGCATTTCGTCCCGTCGAGCGAGATCAGCCAACAAGCAGACAGCTTCTTTGCCTGACAAGTCGGACTCCCAAAAATAGCGGCACTGCCATGCACTGCGGCGCGTTGAGCTTCCCGAAGCGTAAATTCGTCGGACAAAAGGCCTGATTATTCCGATCATGCATCAGTGCTCCCTTCCCTTCGGTCCCTGAAGGAAATCGTCTCTGAAAACGCATGTGACGATCACTGTAACTATTTACCTCTTCCGGTCGGCCCGATATCACGCTTGTATTCGCTTTCATCCCCCTGGGTTAGTGCCTGTCCGGAAACCTTCGAAAACGGACGCCGAGTCCCGATTTCAATCGGG
>CAZEMW010000125.1:0-7769 GCA_964513105.1 uncultured Fibrobacterota bacterium | reverse complement strand
GAATACTACCTCACCCGCGCGGGTCTGGAAACCCCGCAGTTTGCCTACCAGGTGCCCGACACCAGCCGCTGCCGACTAGAGGCCCGGGTGGTAAACAGCGGTACCGAATCGATACAGGTCCGCATGCTTCTGAACGACCAGCAGGACAACCCCGAGGAACGGATTCCGATTTTCAAGCCTAAGCTTTCGCCACTGACACTCATTTCCCCAACTCCCGAAGTGGTATCATGTTCGCCGGGAGATACGCTTCCGATCCGATGGTGCTGTTCGGACAAGTCCATTACCGCCGTCGAGCTTGACATTACCGCGGATGACGGAATCACATGGGTTACTCTTTGCGACCACGCACTGAAAACGGATTTGGTTGGAGAGTACCTGTGGACTGTTCCGGACAGTATCGACGGCAACCCGCGAGGATTCCCGCTGGTGGGAAAAAAGGTGTTCTTTCGAATCACCGGGTATGAGAACAAGCTGGCCCGGACAGTGGGAGAGAACGCGGTTACCATCGTCGATAAAACATCCGCCGTCCGTCCGACTCTGCCCCCGCGCCTGCCCACGGGACTTAAGAGCCTCGACAGAGACCAACCTGTCTACACAACCGCCGGGAGGCGAGTTGGCAAATCCCAAAGGAGTTCACTTCCCCCGGGTGTTTTGCTGCCCGGCGGCAAGAGCAAGGTGCTTGTACTGAAATAGCGTCTTCGCGTATATTGCGGTCGCAAAACCCTCCGACTCATGGCCCGTACGGATCGGCAAGCTTTTTGCGGTTTTTTACGGGCTCCAGACGTCCACATTTCCGCAATACGGGGAAGGAGCAACGATGAACAACGAAAGAGACGGGGCAAAAATTCAGTTTATTGAACCCAATGCGCTGTATGATCTCATCGAAAGTGAAGGCGCTCCGACAGTGATAGACAGTCAACCGGATGTCCACGACTTCATAATGGGCCACCTTCCCGGGGCCGTTTATATGAACGAAAACCTACTGCGGTGTCCCTGCAAAGACGGGTTGCCCGCGTGCTATGTTCCTGAACAGGTGACCCAAATCCTCTTCCGGCGAGTTGGCATTCGCCCAAAAAGACCGGTTGTCGTCTACTCCGGCCTGGGCGGATTCAGTAGCCGAGGGGACGGTCTTGAAGCAACGATGGTTGCCTATACACTGGCTCGATTCGGACATAGAAAGGTTTTTCTACTCGACGGCGGCATTGAGCGGTGGCATGATGAAGGTTTCCCGCTAACGAAAACCGTTCGAAGAATCGACACCGGTGATTTCATCCCGGAGATTCGCAACGAACTGTTTGTTGACTATGAGCAATTCAGAGGTGTTCGCAACAGACCCGATGTACAGGTCCTGGATGTCCGTCCACCGTCGGTCTACGAAGGCTCGGGTATCTGGGAGAAACCCGGACACATCCCCGGTGCAAAGAATCTGCCCTGGCGGTTGTTCATGGACCGCGATAACGCCTACCTTCTCAAATCCCGGGATGCGATTGAGCGTCTTCTCGACGAAGCAGAAGTCGACCGTGACAAGGAGACGGTAGTATACTGTGGAACCGGCCGCGAGGCAACCAATGCTTTTATCGTGTTGAAATATTTGATAGGACTCACGAACACCAGGCTATTCGAAGGCTCGTTTACCCAGTGGGTCAGCTATTCCCGGAACCCAACCAAAACGGGTCCTCGTCCGTAACCGAATCCGGTCTGGTCAATGCCCGATCCGGTTCGGGCTAACCCGAGTTTCGCAGCCGACACACGGCAATCTGGGTAAACAACTGTACGATCTGAGCATTTCGCACACAAAACTCCTCGATCGGCGAAACGGTACTCAGCCGCGCGAAGCGCTGCGATACGCGGAAATTGAAAGGCTCTGGCTGTAGCTTGGGCCTCAAGGGATTTCTGTTCACATTTTTTTGTCGATTCTACTGCCCCTTGGGGCCACTTTTGCCGGGCGAAAATCCGAAGTGATCCTGCAATTCCCTCTCCGGGCCCGGGCCTCAGTTTTCCGGGCAGGGCACGGAGACGGTAGAGACTTTTCGTCGGGGATTCCAGGGGTGGCACCAGCCAAATACGGTGAACGCCGAAGGCTTCGGGAGAGGAGGATTGTGGGTTACGATCATCGGTTTTACCGGGGTACCGTTCACCCAGATCCCCATTCGGGTTTGATCGGAGGAGCCGTTGCCGGGGGCGATCTCGTAGGCCGCCGGATTTTGCGTAAACCCGAATTCGGCAAGCGCATCGAAGACCCGGAAGACCGCATAAACATCCATGGAGTTGACCTCTCCGTCCTCATGCACTTCATTGCAGGGAAGAGCGTGATCCGCCTGCAGAATGCATCCGGTCGACGCCAGAGTGTCGGAGCGGACCAGCATGTAGCTTTTCAGAGAATCCTCTACCCCGATTGCGAGAAAAAGATCCCGGGCAATTCTATGATCGGTAACATCGTCGTTTTCGTAAACTTGTACCACCGTCGGAACGTCCGACGGGAACATTCGCAGCTCAGCATCCTTCATGGCGAACGTAAAGAAAGGAGCCATCAGAAACTGGAAGGACCCGTTTCCACACCAGTTTTTCTCTTTTATGCACCGGTTGACTACATACGGCGTAGCGCCCGCACCATACGAATGACCGACAAACCCTATTCTTGTCGTGTCGATAAAGGAGCTGAACTTTCGTACGCCGTGGCGAACCGTCCTGAATATGCGCCGGTAGGAACCACGTTGCCGCGGAAAAGAGTTCAGTGCGCAATGCACGAACAGGACATGGTACCCCTTGCGGGCAATGTGCGTGAGCAGGTGATCATAGGCGTGGGGGTTGTTGTGTCCGAACCCGGGGAGAAACACCACGGTCGGACGAGGTCTGGTAAGATCGCCGGCGGAGAAAAACCAGCACTGATTGAAAAAGAGCGGCCCGAGATCGACCTCTTTTCGGACAATTGACGTGCCGTTGTCCGAGCCGTATCCGGCGGATATTGAGGAAACGGTGTGCGCCTCACATGCCCCGGGTGACTCCGCGGCTCCGTGTACCCGGTAACCGATACCGATTATCAGAAGCAAACAGATAATGAACATATGTGATGCCTTCTATAATGGTTCCACGCTTCATTTGGTGGTGCCAAAATCATGCCGGAACGCTCGACATCGACAGATATTTCTGAAATACGCGCTACCACACCCGTAATCCCTGGCGGCTGAGATACAAGGGAAGCGACTGATACCCCTTCTCTCCAAGCGTGCGAATCAGTCTTCGCTTTTTGGCCATATCACCGTCCGAGAGCAAGGTAATCGATCCACCGTCTCCTCCCGCCCCGTTCACCTTGCAGCCCAGAACATCAAATTCGTCGGCCATAGTGACAATTTCTTCGAATTTTTCACAGACGAGTTCCGGATGAAGAGACCGCTGTACTGCGGTGTTTCTGTTCATCACTTCACCAAATTCGGCAAAATTGCCGGCGTAAAATGCGTCCTTTGCCGTGCGCGCAAGCCGGCGAAGCTCCTCGAGCCGTGGGTCGTCGACCGGATTCTCCTCGAGTTCGGCTATTACTTTCTTATGCACTTCGCTTGAGCTGTGCGGCGTTCCTATGTAAATCACCGACAGGCGCTGCTCGAATTCCCACCAGATTGAATTCGGAACATGCAGGGGTGAAACTCCCGCATGAGGAAACCGGTGCATATCGATAAAGTTCACTCCTCCATAAGCACTGCACAACTGATCCTGAATCCCGCATTGCAGCCCCAACCTGTCGGTCTCGATTGAATGAGCCAGAGAAGCGACTTCGTGCGGTGTCAGTTTCCCGTCGGTTAAACTGTCCAAAGCACCGATCAGCGCTACCGATACCGCAGCCGATGTCCCGGTACTCGCTCCCGGCGGGGCGGCCGAATGAATGTTTATCCGAAATCCGAGTGTCTCGGGAATGTTCATAACATCCACGGCAGCCTCAATAAGCGGATGTTTCCGATAGCTGATTCTTTCCGGATCTACGGCGTAGGTATCCCCGAAATCCTCAACATTGATAATGACACGATTTTCTCCCTGTTTCGCATCGAATAGATGAATCTGTACTTCGACATAGGGATACACCGCAATGTTGAAAATAGCCCCATGTTCTGCAAACCAGGTATCGGTCCACCCTCCAATATCACAAATTCTGATCGGAGCGACGGCGTTGATTGTTGTTTTCATAATTGCTCGGACCTGTCCGATTTTTGGTGTAAAATTTGCCGGGAACCGGCTGCCCCTCATATCCTGCCATTCAATCCGGAAATCCTGCAAGAACTTGAGACTCCATCAAATACGACAGATATTTTGACCTGAAAACCCCTTCGACATACTCCGGGGTACATAAGACCTCGACACCTGCTTCAGAGTTCATACCCACGGACGGGCACCGAATAGACTTTCGCGTCCCGATTTCAATCGGGAAGGTGCCCGTTTTTGGTCGGATCTCATGATAGCCGCTTCTCCTGCCGAAAAGATCCATGACCCGCTCATTGTGAGTCGATTTGAGCGTGCAATAAAGCTTTGAAACCGCAGTGCTGGAATACAAACGTCGTTTTTACCTTTTCCGATTCTCCTCGGCGAACTCCCGTGGAGATTGACCGGTAAGCTGGGTAAACTGGCGGGAGAAATAGGTCTGCGAAGTATACCCGAGCTTATAGGCAATCTCTTTCAGACTGAATCGACCCGATGCGATAAGGCTTTTTGACAGTTCGATCTTCTGCTCAAGCACATACTGGAGTGGAGAGCGCCCGAGGTGATCACGGAACAGACGCACGAGAGAAGAACGCGACAGGCCGACATCCCTGCATATCCCACCAACGGTAAGCTGCTTGTTTTGATTCGAGCCGACATACCTCAGCACTCGCGTCAGTTTTTCCGGCAATTGTTCTCTCTCCGTCACTCCCGCCAGAAAAAGCAGAAGCCTATACGCAGAGGTACTGAGAATTTCATCGGAATAGTCTTTCTCGCCATTTCCGGTGAGTACGATCTCCTTCACCATATCGAGGGCGGGGTGCCCGTCCGGTACTCTAAGATAATCCTGCTTTTCCAATCCAAGCTGAGCAGTGATACCCCGTACCGAAGGTCCCTCGAATCGGACAAACATCTGCTGGAAGCCATCCTGATCACGGGAACGCAATTCCACGGGAGCATCGATCTGCTCAAGGGCAACATCGCCGGGATTCAAAACATATTTAGTATTTCGGATCTTCCACTCCGCCGACCCCCGCGTAATCAGAATTGCCGTGAAAAACCGGGATTTCTCATGGTGCATTGAAAAACCCGGGTAACAGGTAGACCACCCGGCCATAACCACGGTCACCGGATACAGTGAACGGCTTTCCTGTGCCAGAATCCATCCGGTGAGATTCTCTCCTTCATGAGCCGATTTATCGACGGATACAAAAAACGCCATTCCCTGGACCTCCGAAAGGCAGATTGCACAGGATTTCCACACATCAAATATACTGCTGCACGGTCGCAGCCCAACTAGAAGTCCTGTCGGAAAACCTTAAAAAAGGGTCCTTCGAGTCAAAACGGAAAAAGTCCGATGGCACCACCCTACGGACTCGCGGCGGAAAAAGAAGCTGGAAGTGCCGATCATTCCCGCGATACACGAACCTTAATTGACCGCGATTGCCCGGTCCGGTGGATCGAGAAGAGCGAAGGACCATGATCTTTAAAACCGCAGCTCGCCGCAAGTATCTCGAACCATTGCGATTCCCGGAGTTTTGGTTCGTGACGACTCATATGCCCGGTCCGCATGAAGTTGCAGAAAAACAATTTGCTTTCGGGCAGCCCATGATATATTTTCGGTTAAACGATTTGGAACATCAGGTTGAAGAAGCGCATATCCGCGACTCCACTTTTTGGTAATTATCTGCCCAGGTTAATTCAGGATCCGCCCTCCTTTTTTGCCCGCCGCCGGTTTCGACCCGCTAGTGTGTGTCAATTACCTTCTTGTGACTGTACGTTTATAGAAAATTTCCGCCGGAGTATCCGGCACGTCATATTCGGATCCGGTGCCGGGATTACGGATACGGCTCACGAGGCATACAATAGGCACGAAATGGTGGAGGTATGGTATGAATATCTACGTAGGCAACCTGTCATACGAAGTAGACAACCAAGAATTACAGACATTATTCGAACGGCATGGAGAAGTTTCATCCGCGAACGTCATTACCGACAGGGACACCGGGCGGTCAAAAGGCTTCGGCTTTGTCGAAATGCCGCAAGCTGATCAGGCTCGGAAAGCTCTGGACGCCCTCAATGGGCAGGAGATCGGCGGACGCAATCTTACTGTAAACGAAGCGCGTCCCAGAGAAGAACGGCCGCGGAGATCCTCCTGGTAAGACTTGCCGATACGTGCATGTTGTGCTGCCTGTTTTTTTCTGAGAGTGCGGGCAGCATACTTCCCCCCCTATCCGGCAGCGTGTTCCGCCGCTTCAGAAAAACAACAGGTGAAACTCATTGATTTTGATCGATACTGCATTACTTTTCAAAGCCGAAACTCGTGTTCTTGCTCGTAAGCGAATCCGCGTCTTCTGCACGGTACGGCTCAACTCCTTTACTACATGAATACGCGAACATCCTCTGTCAGATGTTTACCCCGAAATTATACTTCACGATCAGGTACAGCCCGATCACTATCAAGAGTACCGCGGTAATTCGGCGTACCCACAACTCGATTGCGGTCAGTTTCCTGAACGCGGATCCGATCAGGTTCGTCGCGAAGGCCAGCAACAGGGCAAAGCCAATCACGGGCACGGCCGTTCCAATACCATAGAGCGACGACATGATTACCGCATTCCCTCGTACCGCCAGGGGGATAAGCGCTCCGAAAAAGAGCCCCGCCGAGACGGGACAGAAGGCCAGAGCGAACATCATTCCCAGAAATCCGGCGCCCGCAACGCCCATGCGATCGACTCGCGCCTGCAGCTTTTCGCTCATGCCGCCGCCCATACTGAAGTTGAAAATGCCCAGCAACAGGATGCCCACCATCACCAGCAGAGGACCGATAACCAAATTCATGTACTTCTGCAGAAACATCGACACGCCGGGGATCATCTGAAGACTGCGGGTCACCAGAATCGCCACGGCGACATAGGCCAGCGCTCGTCCGATTGTGTAGAGCAGCCCGGCAAAAAGCACCAGTCGAGTTTTTACGACTTTTCGCCCGACATAGGAAATGGCGGCGATATTGGTCGCCAGCGGACAAGGACTGATCGAGGTAAGAATCCCCAGCCAGAGCGCCGCACCGATATCAACAAAAAGGGTATTCATATACTCCGGGTCCTTTACAACATGGCTTTCACTTCACGGGTAATATAATTGGTGAATTTTTCCTTGTCCCGAAGCAGCGTCCACACCTGATCGAGATTTTTCCATTGCGCTTCCTTTCCATCCTTCCGCTGCGACAACACAACGGATTTCGTGTAGAGCTTGTAGTCTTCCGCAAAATGCTCATTGCCCGATGACTCGATATTGACCGCTTTGAACTGTATTCGTCCCTTTTCTAAATCATCGGGAAAACCAGTCTCTACCGCATCCTTGGTCAGGTTCTCGATCATATTGCAGGAGTAGCACCTGGCGGTCGTATGGAAGTAGTAGACCATGAGCGTTTGCGTTTCCTGCCGCGGGGGGCGTTCGCCGGCCGGCGCGTCGTCCGCCGAAGATTGCGCTACGGCAGCCGTTTGCGACGACTCATTCTCTTTCTCCGCCGACGACTCCGCCGGTTCACCGCTCTGACAGGATACCAACATTCCGCCGAATGC
>CAZEMW010000124.1:0-7783 GCA_964513105.1 uncultured Fibrobacterota bacterium | reverse complement strand
GATCAAGTTCCGCATGCCGGGGAGCGGAAGCGACAATGATACGGACGCAGGGCATGTTTGACCCAAGTCGGGCTGCTAACCCCGCGCGAGTGGGTGTTTCTCACTCACCATTGCAAGGTCCGCCGCCTTTGCGTTGGCCCGAACCTGTTCTACACTTTTGCATCCCGGAATAATACAGCTCACCGCCGGATGCTGCAGGCACCAGGCCAGCGACCAGGTGGCGGTGTCGAAACCCGGCGGGATTTCCTCTTCGCGAATTTTCTTCACACGGGCAACCGTCTGGTCGATCTGCTCCCGGGATCGCTTTGAGCGGTGATCGTTTTCCGGAAATGTGGCTCCGGTATCGTATTTACCGGAGAGAAAACCGCCGGCCAGCGGCACACGGGCAAGTACCCCCAGGTTTTGCCGAATACACGAGTCGAACAGGCCCTGTTCGGGTTTAGTGTTCAGACGGTTATACACAACCTGAATAGTTTCGACTCCTGCTCGTTCAGAGGTATCCGTCTGCGAAACATTGTCGTTCTTGCTTATTGAATTGCCGATATGACGAATCTTCCCGGCGCTTTTTGCGTGGGAAAGGAATTCCCACAGGTCTTCATTGTTGAACTCTTCATCGGTCGGCGAGTGGAATTGAAGAATATCGATATAATCGGTCCCAAGCGCCTGAAGAGACGCGTCGAGTTGCTTCGACACGGCCTTCACGTCCCAGTGACGTGTCCGATCCATGAGTCCATGAAACGAATGTCCGAATTTCGTCGCGATTATCCATTTGTCCCGCGATTTTCCGACCGCTTTTCCGACCAGCTTTTCGGAAAGGTGATCGCCGTAGCATTCCGCCGTATCGATCAGATTTATTCCATGGTCGGCCGCGATCTCTATAATGGCGTCGGCTTCGGCCTGAGAGAATGTCTTTCCCCATTCTCCCCCAAACTGCCACGTCCCAAGCCCAACCACCGAAACCCGTAAATTGGTTTTCCCAAGAACTCTATGTTTCATACCACCGCGTTCCTCTCACAGGCAACTGCATGCTCGTGATCTGAAATGCCTCAATCCGGCACACCCTCGACTCTTTTCTACGGTTTTTTACGGTCCACCAGCCCCTGAACCTTCATGGGGAGTCCGAAACATCGGATAAACCCTTTTGCATCGGCCTGATTGTAAAGCTCCGTATCTGTAAAGGATGCCAGATCCTGCAGGTACAGAGATTTGTCTGCTTTTACACCGGCGGGGCATGCGTTACCCTTGTAGAGTTTCAGCTTGACCGAACCGGTCACATGCGCCTGGGTTCGGTCGACAAACGCATCGAGGGCTTCCCGTGCTGTGGTAAACCATTTCCCGTCGTACACGAGATCCGCATACTGCAATGCGAGCGCATCTTTCAGGTGTTGAGTATCGCGGTCGAGTACAAGATGCTCAAGTTCCCGGTGAGCCGCGTACATGATCGTGCCGCCCGGTGTTTCGTATACGCCGCGGGACTTAATGCCCACGAGTCTGTTTTCGACCATATCGACATGGCCGACCGCATGTCGACTTCCCAGTTCATTGAGTTTGTCCAGCAGCTCAACCGGCGGAAGCTCTTTGCCGTTTACCGCGGTTGGGATACCTTTTTCGAATTGTATTTCAACATACTCCGGTTTGTCGGGGGCGGCTTCAAGGGTGTTTGATATCGTATACACCGAATCTTTCGGTTCCACCCACGGATCCTCAAGATCTCCGCCTTCGTGCGATATGTGCCAGATATTTCTATCTTCCGAGTAGATTTTCTCTTTTGATTGCTTGATCGGGATGTTGTGTTTCTCGGCATAGGCAATGCAATCTTCCCGCGACCGCAGCTTCCATTTGTCGTCTTTCCACGGCGCAATGATTTTCAACTGCGGAGCAAGTGCCATGTAGGTCAGTTCGAATCGGACCTGATCGTTTCCCTTGCCCGTGGCGCCGTGGGCAACCATGGCGGCGCCTTCCTTAAGCGCTATCTCGACCTGTCGCTTGGCAATCAGCGGACGGCCGAAACTGGTTCCCAGAAGGTAGGTCCCTTCGTACACGGCCCCGGCTTTGAGTGTCGGATAGATATAGTCGGTTATGAATTCCTCGCGCTGATCCTCGATGTACGCTTTCACCGCCCCCGTTTTGATCGCTTTCTCCTCGAGTCCTTCCAACTCGTCGGCCTGGCCCAGATTACCACACATTGCGATCACCTCGCAGTTGTAGGTGTCTTTCAGCCATTGAATCATCACCGAGGTATCAAGTCCCCCCGAGTATGCAAGCACGCACTTTTCCATGTATCTACCCTTTCTTTCTATCGTATCCCGATGATAACGTACGTCGAATCGGGATCGAAATCCC
This sequence comes from uncultured Fibrobacterota bacterium, assembly GCA_964513105.1. Lineage (GTDB taxonomy): Bacteria > Fibrobacterota > Chitinivibrionia > Chitinivibrionales > CAYFVL01 > CAYFVL01. The sequence goes on along the minus strand of CAZEMW010000124.1, from coordinate 5,440 downwards.
GGTCTTCGAAAATACAACACGGACACGGTTACTCCCAGACCAATCGCCCCCGAGCGGCCTCAGGGAAGAAAGTTTGCACTTTGGTCCTTTTTTGGTTATACTATTATATAGATACCGCTCAAAGGGGGTGTGCCATGTTTGATGCGGCAGTTACGGCTACTCAGGCACTTCTGGCGGATCATCTTGCACGGTTTGCCGAAACGGCTACCGGCAATGTCGAACGTGCCCTGCTTGTCCTTGGAGGGCTGATTGCGGTGGGGCTTCTTGCCGGAGCAGTGCTCTATCTCAGAGAGCACACGTTTCACCACCATTCACCGGTTCATCGACGATAAACCGGTGCTGCATGTGGGGATTGAGAAGGCAGTCCGAAGAGGATCCTTCAAATATCCCCACATGTTTTACCCCGTTAAATCTCTCATGCCTCGGTCCGACCTCTGTTATTCAATCGACCCGGTTTTTATAAACGAATGTTGAACCGGAGCGGTAACCGTTTTCCCGCTTTCCGCGCTGAGTTCAATCTTGTCCTTCTTGAGCGAAATGTCGACAACGCGGCCGAAACCCCGCGGTACACGAACAACTCCCTGGATGTAATTGATCGCATGAGGAGTTTTTGGGCTCAGTTTTACCGCAGTTGCTATACCTTGCTCATTGAGCATGTTGGGTTTAGCCGACGGCCGAAGCCCTTCCGCGAAATACGCGCAGACATCTTCTATACCCAGGCATCGATTTCGGCCATTCCAGGGAGAACCGTGCCGTCCCCGGTTCGACATCCAGAGAACGGTCGAGGGAAGCGTCGAGGGGTCCTTCAGTGAATACCAGACGAAACCCTGTCTGGGGAAACTCGCTGCGTTCCACCCGATCCCCTGCTGCTTCTTCGGAAAAATGGCAACAATGTCGGTGAATCCCTCTTCGGCCGGAAACGTTGAGCGGTCTGTGAACGGCTGCTCTTTCCAGATTGTCGGAACTTTGCTCAACCGCGAAAACCGTACGCCCGCCGGAAGGCAGTAGTACTCCCGCGAGGCATAGGGGCCGGGAGCTCCGGGGCTGGTCATGCCGAAACGAATCGGACTCGATGAAAAAAGCAGCGATCCGGGATCCGACGGCACCGCCAGGGTGGCATGATGCCCCAGGCACATCAGGCCCTTGTAGCCCTCAAGTTCATGCCGACAGTACACAACGTTATGGCCTTCGACCAGCATAAGCCGCTTTGTTATCGTGCCGGGACGAACCCGGGTTTTCATCTGAAGCGAAAGTTCGGACACTGAGCCTCGGTTTGACATGGAAAGCGGTTCCCAGTCCATGGTCGCGGATTCGCCGTGAATATCGTGTTTTTCGCGTCCGAGTTTGTTGTCTGCGCCAAACGGCATGCAGAAAAGATCACCTCGAAGCGGCCGAAGCACCGGTTCGTCTATTCCGAGCCCTTCATCCTGCCACGGGCTTATGAAATAGGGCTGCACCGGCTTTCTGGTTCCGCGGTAAAAGGTCACCGGCGCCATGTGTCCTCCCAGTCGGGTGACGGCCAGTTCGATCTGATCATTTTTGAGGGTGTACGAAGGTTGCGAATGGATATCTTCCATGGTCGGCTCCTTTCAGATCCGCGTATTCGTTCGGCCCCGGCACTATAAAGAACTCTTCTTGAACCGGGCAACGACCCAAAATACAATTGCGCGCCTCAGACTGCGTTGCTCATGCACTCAAAGACCTAAGCCGGCGGAGCCGGATACCTCGGCATTTTCCCGATCACACATCGGGAAAGTAAAGCGTGGATTTGTCAGACAAACAGTCTAAACGAAAAGCCGATCGCCGCGTATTCTGGAGACAAGCAAACGAAACGCAGCACCCCATTTTGCTCTCGAGCTGCATCCACTCCGCAGAACACTCTTCAGGTTGTCGACCGTTCCGTGTGGTATTCCGCATCCCTGCGTCAAATATCGCTCCATCGTGCCATACCGTCCCGAGACACGATCCAAGGTGCGGAGAAGATATTCCCGTCGAGCTTCCATGACCGGCTCTATCGAATGCAAACGGATCCCGAACGGCACATACCGTCGAATCGCCTTTCCGGACTGTTCGACCACGGACGAAATGTTTCGATTGGTAAGCAGGTAGTCTTCGAGAATACGTTTTCGTGGTACACCGGCGAGCGCCTGAAGCAATGCGCTGATCCATCCGGTGCGGTCCTTCCCACCCGTGCAGTGGATGATCGCAGGGCGATTATGTTGTGAGGCGAGAAGTTCGATTACTCGTCGGATCTGTTGCGAATGCTCGAATGCGATACGATCATAGAATTCGAACATAAATTGCTCAAAATCAAAGTTCCTGAAACGCCCGGACAGAAACCACACCATTCGCCGAAACGAAGTCGGGTCCTCACTGATAGGATAGATCGGTATACTCTCAACCCGAATGCCCGATTCTCGCGGAATTCGAAAAACCCGTCGTTTCCGTTCGTTCGGGGTACGAAGGTCGACGATCAACCGTATCCCCAGCCGCTGAAGTTTCTCGTTGTCTTCGAGAGTCAATCGATGCAGAGAGTCGGAGCGGTAGAACAGCCCGGAAGGCATCGATGCGCCGAACCGGGTTGGAAGACCCCCAATGTCGCGGAAGTTGTGGGATCTATCCAGCAGTACCGTACGAGGGACGGTCATGATGCCGAGCCTTTGTTGAGGTTTTCTGGCTTGTAACCTGTGCTTGTCCGCAAACTCCTGAAACAGGTACCCTTCTCGATGGAACTCGGGGCTCGCATCCGTTTCAGGAGGTCTCGGACAGGCACTAACCATAAAAATAGGTTTGACCGTCGGTCTTCTGGAAATAAGCTCTTTCTCCGACGATCATCTCCCGCCCGCAACCCGCCGCACCATTCCCAGATCGGAGTGCACGACCAGTCCCACGGCCCATTCCTGCATGAAATCACTCCAGTCGGGCGCACTCCAGGCTGCGAGTTCTTCTTTCATCAGTGCGTCTGTGCCGTCCGGCGTTGAATCATACAAAGGAAACGATATCGCAAGCACGCCGGCAACCGGTGGTTTCGTGATCCCCAGGGCATATTGAAACACCGATCGCCACGCCCGATGGTCGGGATTAGGGTGTGGGTCATATTTCGACACGTTTGGATTTCGACGCCAACCAATTCCGAGTGGCACAGCAAATTCGGTTTTCCAGGTACTGGACAGGAATTTGTTGTGGGGCAGTCGGAACATGCCGGTCAACACTGCTTCGGGAGGATAATAGTCACCAAGATCGCTCTCCCCGTACGGCTTGAAATGGTAATAGAACCGTTTACGTTCCGGACTGTCGGCACTATCCTTGTAGCTTTTGCAGGACTGAAAATAGGAATCCATAAACTCGTTTTCACCAGACATACTCAGGTTGAACGGGTTTCGATACGTGGCTGCGACCGACACCATTCCTTTACCGGTCGGGTACCGCGCCTTCAATCGTACGGCAAAATCGTACACTCCCCGGCTGCTCTGAAGCCCCACCGGCAGAAATTCTTTTTTCTGTTCCGTGCCTCTTGTGGATGCATAGCTTCCCGACTTATCGGCTACATCGACCGCCAAAAATAACGGGAGTTGAAATTTCTCGGCAGAATACTCAATACGTAAACTGTTCGTCCCGGTTTCGGGGTGGTTGGAAGACGGTTTTTCCTCCTGATACTGCATAACGATCGGCTTGGTGAATCGGAAGTAAAAACTACCAAGTGTTGCCTCGGGACTTAGTTCGAGAATCAGTTCTCCGTGGGAAGACTGCAGCCGGAGGGCGTGAGTTATGGTTCCCCCGAAACTCCTGGGGAGATCGTATGTGGGATGTTCCAGGAGTTCAATGAAGTCGTCGCGATGGAACCGATTTGAATAGCGCTCGATATTTCCGCCGCATCCCCCAACGGAATTCCAGGCGGCCGGTACCGGCATTTCGAGTGTGAGCAGGGGATTTTGGTAATCCATGGCTACGGCCGGCAGCAGAATGAGGATCGTCGGAATATGCTTGAGCAAAGACATTGTCGGTCCATTCACGAATAGTCGAACCACCAAAGATATAGGATGCCTTCGAAAAAATAGTTTCATCCGGTTCCTGCAACTATAACGTAGATGCCTGGTTGTGCATTCTTTTTCGGTAGAACGGCAAAAAACATCAATATGGTGCAGTTATTGCGTAAAATGCTCCAAATTCGTCCGTCGGAAAAGCTCCCGGCGGTTCCGGTTATCATTCAAACCTGCCGAAGGAGGCGATATGCGGAGAGACACGTGGGTGAGACGGGGTGCTGTGGCCCTGACGGCTGCAACAGCAGTCTTCACCGGATGTGGGGGAGACAGTCCGAAAGGAAACGGAGACGAGTCCTCATTCCCGGATACCACCGCTCAGGCCGTATGGACCTACATGGGCGAGAACGACTATTCGCAAAACTGGGAAATGTGGCCGGGAAAACCCGCGTTTTATCAGGGTACCGAGCCTCACGGCGCGCTCTTGACTACGTATCTCAATGGCCCCGCATATGAAGCCGTAACCCAAAAGACGGGTACCATGCCGAACGGAGCAGTGGTGGTCAAGGAGAACTACAAACCCGATTCATCCCTCGCCGCAACCACCGTCATGTACAAGAAGGAAGGCTACGATCCTGAAGCCGATGATTGGTTCTGGGCGAAATACGGCCCCGAAGGCGGCGTGCAGGCTTCGGGGAAAGTTGAAAGCTGCATACAATGCCACGCCGAGGCGAAGGATAACGATTATCTGTTCACCGGTTCGCTTACGAACGGCTCACCGGATAATCCCAACGTGAATGGAGAAAATGAGAATGGATCGTCGGCGGCCGCCGAAGTGGGCATGGTCGGTCTGAAATTCGATCCCGAGCAGGTCACGATAACTCAAGGAGGAACAGTCAAGTGGGAAAACACTTCACAGATAGTGCATACCGTAACCGCCGACCCCGAACTCGCAAATGTTCCGAGCAGTGTGAAATTGCCCGAAGGCGCGGAAACATTTAATTCGGGTAGTATGGCGGCAGGAGAAACATTCTCCCACACTTTCGATGTTCCCGGAGAATACCGCTACTTCTGCATCCCTCACGAATCGGCGGGGATGATCGGTACGGTGATTGTGGAGCCAAAATAGAGTCGTTTGAAGGTGTCCGAAAGTGAGTTTTATACTTCTGTTTTGGGGGCGTTTGCAGGTCTTTCTCCCCTCATCCCCCCCTTCTCCCAATCACGGGAGAGGGGGAGCTTATGAAAGAGTCGAACCGGCAGAGGTAGAAATCCGGTAAGTAAAGGATACTGTCGGCCGGTTTTCCAAACGGTCATTCCCGATAGTTTTGGTCCTCTCTTGTTTTGAACCAAATTCAACCCAACGATACCCGGCAGTTCAGTGCCGAATTCCCATTTAGCCGGAGAGCTTTCAAACCCACTCGAAAAACGCCGTTCCGCTTAAGAAAAGGCCGGGTCTATTC
>CAZEMW010000123.1:0-7835 GCA_964513105.1 uncultured Fibrobacterota bacterium | reverse complement strand
ACAAGGATGTCGTATCGACAAAACATTGTGAATAAAAACGCCCTTAGGGCCTAATGCCTATTCCGAGCGAGGATGAGAAAGATCGGGTAATCGGGGGACGAGCGGAAAACAGGATAATTCAGGAAAGAAGCTGGCTGATCAGAAGGTTAACGATGAGAATGAGAATGGAGGCGGCAACCACGGCCTTTCGCACCGATTCCCCCACCCCAACGGCGCCGCCGGTTGTGTAGTAACCGAAATAGCACCCGGACAGGGTCATAATACCGCCGAACATGAAGCTCTTGAAAATTCCGATCACCACGTCACTTGTCTCGAACAGCAGACGCATGCTGTTATAGAACACATACGGATCAAGTCCGAGAGCAAACGTGGACAACAACTGGGCGCTTATGATCGCCGCCACGCACCCAAATACAAAAAGCACCGGGACCATCACGAAACCGGCAATTATTCTCGGCGAGATGATGTACGTCAGCGGATTGAGAGACAAACAGACCATCGCATCGATCTGTTCGGTGACTCGCATCGTGCCCACTTCGGCCGCAAGTTTGGCGGCTACACGACCGGCTAAAACCAGACCGATAAGAGTGGGCCCGAGTTCGGTGAATACAACCCTGATGACCAGGGTTCCCAGGTAGTTCAGACCGAAATAGTCGCCGGCAAGGTACTTCACCTGCCAGGTGGTTATAAACCCGGTAAACGAGGAGGCCAGCAGGACGATACCAAACGACCGAAGGCCGATCACGATCATCTGCTCAAGAACGAAATCCAACCGCTGCCGGGCTATGAAACTCTGAAAGAGCAGAATAGTCATCGATCCCAGCCGCTCGAAGGAATCCCTTGTGGCGGCCCCGAGGCTTTCGGCTACTGTATCCAGGGTCTGCAGGGGCCTACTCATTCGTTTTACTCTCGATACCTTCTTTACTAATTCGTGACCCCCTTGCGCGAGGAGTCCTCGTTTTGTTCCGTATTGCCGGAGGTTTCCGCGGCTCGAACTCTTCTCACATTTTCCAATCCTACCACCGCCCCGGCACTTCCGTGGTCCCGAGCAGTCTGATAGAAAAACTGCGCCTGCTCCAGAAGCTCCTCCTCGAAGGCAAGATTTCCGCCCATGAGCGCCAGCTCGGCAAAATCGGGAAACATGCGTAATCCCTCGCGAGCCTCGGACAGAGCCACGTGTGTATTTCCCATTCTCTTCTGCAGATCAACGATTCGGTACAGAAGCCATCGTTGCGAAGAATCCTGCTGAAACGCTCGGCGTAAATAATATAGTGTCTTGGTCTCGTTCCCCATGCTTTCATGTATTTCCGCCATAAGCATAAGGACATGTACTGCATTTTCTCCGTCCGAGGGGTACTCCGAAAGCCACTTGAGAGCTTCCACCGGATCATCAAGATCCCGGTAGATTTCGCCCAGAGCGATATACGCCTGAGTTTTGTCCGGATGATTTTCCACAATGCGTTCGAACGCGACAGCCGCTTCCCGATACGCTCCCACAGCTCGATACGAAGCAGCCTTCAGCATCCGTCCTTTCACATCATCGGGCTCCAAATCCAGCGCCCTTTCGAGAACGGCAATGGTTTCGGCGTAGTCACCCAATCCGTAGTAGGCGATCGCCAGATTCAGGTGCCCGCGATAGAATTCGGGAGCCCGCATCACCGCGACTCTATAGTATACGATGGCCCGCGGAAGGCTGTCGAGCCGGTACCAGGCATTTCCCAGATTGAATGCAGCCGTTGCGGGATTTTCACCAACCTTCAGTGCCCGACGATACACCTCTATCGCACCGTGAAAATCCCCCTCGCCGTACAGCTCATTGGCGCGCATGGTCAGAGAGTCCGATGCCGACAACGCGAACGAAACCATGAGAACCGCCGCCACACCCCGGCGAACCACATGCGAGACGCCTGTTCCCGGATTCCGGACCAATCTGAAAAGTTCTCTTTTCACCATGGCTGATTGCCGCATTGAGGTTGGCCTATTCGAGCGTTATTTCGATCGGTTGTTTTCTTCGAACTTTGACCGGTACCCCTTTGTAGGTTGCCGGTTTGAACCGCCATCGACTGAGCGCCTTTCGTACCGAGGAGGACAGGGACGGATGCGGACTTTTCTCTATCTCAACAGACTCGACACGTCCGTCGCGCCCGATGACCAGAATTGCCATGACGGTTCCACTGATTCCCAGCTCAATCGCCCGAAGAGGCACTTCCGGTGGAGGGGTATAGAGTTTGACCAGTTGCTGATCGGTCTGTCCTTCATCAACCACCATTGCCTCAAGCTCCCGGGACTCCATCGCCACACCCTGCCCCCCGGCGACATCGAGATCGGGCGTGAATTTCATCATCATATCACTCCGGACCGACCGAGCCTTTGCCTGTACCATCTCACGCAGCTCTTTCCTGATCTCTTTTGGTTTTTCTTCCTTTGGGCGTATCATTTCGGCAACGAGCCGTTTGTTGCCTTTCTCACGGGTTTCAGGTACCACGAAACCCCCGAAGAAATTATGAAGCGCGGGTATCATGGTGAAAAGAAGAAGGTTCACCAGTCCGGACAAGAGCAATATAACGGGCCACCTGATAAAAGGATACCGAAACATCCGAGCCCTACTCCTTCTCCGCCGCAATGGAAACCTTCTCGGCCCCCGCCATAGTGCAGCGATCCATCACGGCGACCGCTTTCCCGATCTCCGCCTGTTTGTCGGCCACAATCACCACCGACATGTCGGGGCGTTTGGTAATTTCCTGCTCCACGAGGGAACTCAATCGTTCCATGCTGATCTGCCGGCCGTACACGTGAATGCTTCCTTCCCGCGAAATACCAATCAGCATCACTTTGGAACCCTGAGAAACCGCGGACTGCGCCTTGGGTTTTGAGACTTCAACGCCCGTTTGACGGTTGAAATTGGTGGTAATAATGAAAAAGATCAACAGGATAAACACCATGTCGATGAGCGGCCCCATGTTTACTTCGGCGCCGGCGGAATCGTTCTCGAGAAACCGGAACTGATCAAATCGACTCATTGTAGTCCTCCCCGATCGATTCGGGTGATTCCGGTATTCGTGCCGGCCCTCGGATACCTTTTGCCAGTCGCTCTCCGTCTTGAATCAATGCACCGATCAGTCGGTTCTTTCGGCTGAGCAGATAGTTATGAAATAGAAGAGCCGGAAATGCGACGGTCAAACCGGCCTGTGTTGTAAGAAGCGCGATGCTTATCCCCTCGGCCATAAGATGCGGGTTTCCGATACCGAAGCGCATTATTGCCTTGAATGTGTGCACCATCCCGACAACCGTCCCCAGGAGTCCCAGAAGTGGCGCAACCGAGATCCAGGCGCTCATGGTCGAGAACCCCGATTCGAGTTGGGGGACAACGCTGAGGAGAAATTCCCTGAAATGATAGTGAAAATCCCGTTGACCGGTGCGGAATTCGGGATACCGGTTCTGCAGGCGTTGAAAAGCTTCGTCTTTCACACCGACCGTTTCAGAAAAGGAACCATCGTCACCCATAAGCTTCATGCGTGCCGCGGAAATACGACGAATCACCCACAAACGCTCGAATCCCAGCGCCCACACCACCAGCGACACGAATAGTATCGGCCACATGAGCATTCCGCCTTTGTTGACGGCAACGAAGAAGAGTTCTATCAGATTTGGCATTTTTTCAGGTTCGAGGAACGGGGTTCGGGGTTATGGGTTATGGGTTACCGGCGGGTTTGAGGCGGACGGTTTGCCGGCTTTTCTCGGCCAGATCGCGTTCATTACCGCAACGGCACTTTTTTCCATTTCCGCCTGAAGTCGATTTTTTCGGTTTCTGAGATAGTTGTGGAACAGAAGGATCGGTATTGCCACGGCCAGTCCGGTCTGAGTGGTAATGAGAGCTTCGGAAATCCCCCCGGCCATGATTTTCGGGTCACCGGTGCCGTAGTGCGTAATCACACTAAAAAGTTCGATCATACCGGTAACCGTGCCAAGAAGCCCCAGAAGCGGGGCTACTCCCGCGATTACCGCCAACGTGTTCAGATGAGAGCTCAATGATGGTGTCTCTTCAACCAGAATGTCGCGGACTGCCTCTTCGGCATCCTCCCGATCCCATTCGGAATGATCGAGGCATGCACCTACGACGCGAGAAACCGCATCCTTATTGCCGGCGACTCGCTTTCGTGCCGCATCGATTTTTCCCTCCTCGAGCAGGTTTACAATTCGATTGTTGAGGCGGGTATTCGCTCGATGGCGCACATGGAGCTGAATCAGCTTTATGAACACCAGGATCAGCGCCCAGACCGGCAGTAGAAGCAGCGGAACCATTATGGGACCACCGGCCCGCACAAAGTCGCGAGCTTTCGATTTCAAACCAATTTCTTCGCCACTCACCAGGATTGCCGACTGCGCATTCTGGAGAACGTCGGTCGGGGTATTTCCAACCGGTTTGCCCACCGACTTCCACCGGGGAAAAGAGGTCCGACAGAACTCAAGAAGACTCTGATCTCCTATTTCTCGTAAAGTAAACCGTCCCGGCCCGATTCGACCGGTTTGCCTCAGAACGAAAGCCCTGCCCTCGGCGTTTAGTCCATACGCGAACACCGTCCCGAATCGTCCCAGCGTAAGGTCCTCGGCCCCTCCGTCGTCCGGGATCAATGTCTGCTTGAGGACTTCGCCAACCATTCCTCCCCGTAGAAAAGCCAACGAATACTCGACCGACTGTTGCAGAACCTGTTCCGCACGTTTCCCCTGAGAATGGGCCCGTCGGACTTCTTCCAATTTTTCCCGTCGGTTTTCGCGATCGGGAGGAAAGGACGAAAGTATGGCGTCGGCCTCCTTGATAAGCTGCTCGTCGAGGGTGTGAGATACAAAATCCCACTCGGCACGGAGCTTCTCCAGTTCTTCCCGCTCATCCTCGATAGTGCGTTGGGCGGCAAGAGCTTCCTCTTTGGTTCGGGACAATTCGAGATACGCACGTTCCTGTGCATCCCGGAGCCGCGCCAGCTTGTCCTTATTGGTTTCCCGACTACCGACATATTCCTGTTTCTTTCGCCATCGCTCGGCGATGAGACTCTGAAGAGAATCGCCCGCGGTTTCCAGCCGGCTTCGAAGCACGTTCAGTTCGTTCTCTTTTTCCCTGAATTCATCCCGGGACCGCGCAGAAAGAACAACGGAGGTACACAGAAGAAGCACTAGTATTGGTTTCATTGCGCGGCCTCCTGTTCTCGAATCAGAGGCAATTTCACCAGCTCCGGTACGGTTTTCCCTTCACGAACCTGCACCGCCTTGAGAACCCGCTGCGCAAGCTCGGGATTTTCCACCGAAACCCAGAGGCTGTCTTCAGCATCTTTTCCGGTAAACAGCGCGCATCGCTCCCCTTCGGCATCGACTACTGCTTCAAAAAAACCACCGATCCGCAACCGGTATACGGTACCGGGTATTTCGGGAACCGGTGAAGCGCCGTGTATAATCTGAATGTCCATGAGCTGCTGATCAAGATCTCGGAAAACCTGAAACAGCCGATGAATACCTTCGATATTATCGATCGTTTTCGTGGTGAGTTCGCTTTTCAGGAATTCCACCGACGGCGAAAACTTCTCTCGCACGGCCGGCGGCATGAGGTCAATCAGCGTGAGAATCGTGTCGCAATGTTCGATCAGAGAGGTGCGGAGCCGCCGACGACGGTACTCGTATTCTTTTTGTCGTGAACGAACGCTTTCAAGAACGGCCCCCAGTGAGTCCCTCCTCGAGCGCACTTCTCCGATCTCGTTACGAATCGAATCTGTTTCCGACGACAACTGTGTAAAACGCTCTTCGGTGCGAACCTCGTACTCACGAAACTCTTCCCGATCTCGTTCAATTGCCTCACGGGTGCGGCCTTGTTCGGTCCTGATACGGGCCAGCTCTCGTTTCAACCGTGCAATTTCGTTGTCCAGTTCTGATTCTTCGGCTGCGTTGGAAGCGGTCAGCACTCCGAATGTAAGAAGAAACAGCAAAGGAATTCGTGGCTTCAACAGGCGCGCCGTCAATTGTAGTCCAGAGATTTTCAGGGTTTCCCTCTTTTCACAGATGTTCTACTTCAAAATTCAGTCGAGTCGGTCCGGGTGCCGTCCGGACGATGAAGGCAAAGCCTCGCATTGGAATATGCCGAGTCCAAACGTTTTTTCACGCAGTGAATACTTAGTGCCTGTCCGGAAACCCTCGAAAACACCCCGTTCATCGAGTCCCGAATTAACTTCGGGAAGACGAACCCGTCGATTGGGGCCGAAAAAGGGCATCTTCCCGATTGAAATCGGGACTCGATGTCCATTTTCGGGAGTTTCCGGACAGGCACTTCTTAGTCCAAACCCCGGATCGTCGGCAAACTGTTACTCTTTTTATCTCGTGCCTGTCGATTTCGCAACCAAACGGCACGATGTATCGTTTTTTGGGCGACAAAAAAGACGTCGGCGATTGTTCTTCCGTAGAACAGTATAAAATACGTCTCGATTTTGATAATAGTGACACCACCATCCAATCCGGCCCGTTTTGCGGATCGAATATCGTGTCTGGAACAAGAATTCACTGCACTATGTATTTTCTCAATTGCACAAAAAACACGAAAAACAGCAGGTAATCGCCTATGATTCACTTTTCAGAAGCAGCTCAGAGAATGCGTTCTTCGGAGATACGACGGCTCATGAAACTGGCCGCGGACCCGTCGGTCATTTCTTTTGCCGGGGGAATGCCGAACAACGATTTGTTTCCCGTGCAGGCGCTGGATGAAATCTACAGCGGCTTGAGCCCGAAGGAGAAACAGCAGGGATTCCAATACGGCCCCACATCGGGCTACCCTCCTCTCCTTGAAGCACTGAAAGAGTATTTGACCGGCCGGGGATTCTCTCTCGAGGGAAACGGACTGCTGATAACCACCGGAGCGCAGCAAGCACTCAACCTGGTCACTCGGGTACTGGTCGACCCCGGCGACCGAATCGTAACCGAGGATCCCTGCTTTATCGGAGCGGTTGCCGCGTTCAGGGCATATGGGGCGCAACTGCGCGGAGTCGAGCTTGAGTCCGACGGAGTTGAGCTGAACAGTTTTGCCCGGGAACTGGAGAATCCGAATTCTCGCCTGGCATATCTGAGTCCCTATTTCCATAACCCCGCGGGGATAGTTTATTCCGATGCCAAAAAGAACGAGGTCGTATCGATTATCAAACGCACCGGCACGGTACTACTCGAAGACGATCCATACGGCGAGTTGTATTTCGACGACGAAGCCGCGGCTCTTGTCACGCCGATGAAAGTGATCGCCGATGCCGGAATTCCGATCTGTTATGTCGGTTCGTTTTCCAAAATATTCGGGCCGGGAATGAGACTTGGGTGGCTCCTGGCCCCCACCGAAATTGCCGAAAAGTGTGAACTGGCCAAGCAGTCTTCGGATGCCTGCTCATCCACCATGACCCAGGTTTTGGCAAATGCCTTTCTTCGGCAGGACAGGCTGCGCTCCTACACCGAATGGCTTAGACAAGTCTATCGCAAGAGGGCCGGTTTACTGCTCGATGCGCTTGAAAAGTACATGCCCGAAGGGGTGACCTGGACTCGTCCGAGAGGGGGATTCTATGTCTGGGTGACTCTGCCCGATGGAATTGATTCCTCCGATGTCTTTCAAAGGAGCATCGCCAAAGGAGCCGCATTCGTGATCGGAAGCGCCTTCGATCCCCAAGGGGTAAAAAACAACAGCTTCAGACTCGCATTCTCCCACACTCCCGAAGATCGGATACAGGAGGGGGTGAAGGTGATTGCGGAGGCGGTGGGGGGATGAGGTTCGGGGTTCGGGGTTCGGGGTTCGGGGTTCGGGGTTCGGGGTTCGGGGTTCG
>CAZEMW010000122.1:5082-7860 GCA_964513105.1 uncultured Fibrobacterota bacterium | reverse complement strand
GGCGCCCTTCGGGCAAGATCAGACTTCGACTTCGCTCTGTCACCGAAAATCTAAGATCAAAGATCAAGCAGAGCTTTAAATAATTACAAAGCAATAACTTACAGGAAATTTTCTGCTCAAAGAACAAGATTCTACAGTTGAGTAGCCCGTAGATCACTGAGGGTTCAGAGTTCTGGTTTGTGTCCCTTTGGGACAGGTTCTCTTATGAACAGCAAATTAGTTTTTGCCGCCGTAACACCGGAACTGATTTTCATCATTTGTTTCTCCTTTTTTTATATATTAAGTATTCTAGAAAAGGATTATGAGACCTTTTTGTTTAAGCGGTTAACAAAGTATTCTCGGGGAAAGGACTAATTCACGATGAACAGATTTGCAGGTGTCCACGACAGTTTCAGCCGTTTTCGGTCACATCGATTCTTTCTACGGCCGACCGCGGCTCTTGTGGGCGTATGCCTCCTGGTCGGGGGAGTTGCCGACACCCAGGCCGGTCCTCAAAGCCGCTCCGAAATGACCGGCGATCGAACAGTGTTGTTTATTGGTGACTCCAACACGGAATACGGCTATATCACCGGGGCCCTTAAAGATATCATGATTAACGAGTTCGGGGATTTCGGAACCGGATACTACCCGTTCTCCTTTAAATCGAATAAGAGTGCCGGGCGTATCTGGGGATGGCAGGGGGATATGGAAGGGCTGGAGTTGAGTATCGATACCGCTCAATGGGCTCTTGTGGATGCCGTCGCACTGGTATATGATGGTGGATACGATGTTGCGCGAGAAGATGCACCCACCCAGTCGCCTTCGACACACTGGATAGAATCAAACAGAGAGGGCGCTTCGATGTCGGCCGAGTTTACCGGTTCCGGGTTCGATCTTTACTGGACCTCGACCCAGGACGGTGGAACTTTTGAAGTAAGCGTCGACGGCACTGTCGTTGAGACGGTGAATACGGGAGGTATGCCCGAAACAAAACGGACCACAATCACCGGGCTGGACCCCTCGCAGTCGCATACGGCTGTTATGACCCGAAAGTCGGGAAATGTGATTCTGCAGGGTATGGATGTGAGACGCACAGTCGACGGTGAAGTCAATCGTGCGGTTGTGCATACCTGGGCCAACAGCGGAGCCGCGGCGGTGGATTTCGCCAATGTTCACGAGGATGTTTTTTCATCGGCACTTCAGCTCATAAACCCAACCTACGTCGTCGTCATGCTCGGGACCAATGATGCTACCGAGGAGGTCTCTGAGACTGAATTTCGTACGCATATGATGACCATTGCCGAGCGAATCAATGAAGCCCTCCCCTCCCCTCGTCTCCTTATTGCTTCGTGCATCGATATTAAATTCGATCTAAGGGACACCCTCGGGGGTGAGTACCTCGAGACCTCATATCCGACTGTTGCTCAGGAGACGGACGCCGAATACTGGAACCTGCATCACTGGTTCGGTCCCTATCAGGAGAACAAAGACGACGGATTTATGAAAGATATTGCCCATGTCAATAAAAAGGGGGGCAAAGAAATTGCCCCCCAACTCTGGACCGAACTGAATGACCGATTCGGTGCGATCGGCGTAATCCAGCGAGTGTCCGTTTCAAGCTCGGGGCCTACGGCTTTAAGAAGCTACCGCTCTCTATCGGGTCTCTCGCGAGCAAGAGTTCCGACCGGCTCTCTCGATTTGCTTGGTCGGAAGCGCCCCCGGGTAGATGTTCCTTCGATTGCGATCATCCGCCGCAATCTTAAAGAATAGCATAGGTCCGCCCACAGAGAATCAGGTGTGCCGCCCCGCCGGATACGGGGCGGCCCGACACCTCTGCCTGCCCCGACCGGAGCGATGCGCCGGCGCTGAAAATTCTATAGTTATATCCGATTTCGGCATTATATTACTGTTACCTCCGGACGCTGCGGTCGCCTTGTGTGGAATCCCGGGCGCGTTCGCCATTGTATATTGCCGCCAAGAACTGTCGTTGCAGTCATCCGCCGGTACCACAAATCCGGCCCAATCAATCACGGAATCACTCTCGACGATATCGTTCGTGCCGTACAACCGATGTAAAACGAAAAACAGCAATAGGACTTCTTTCTCAAAGGAGAAATGGGAATGCGACCTCAAAAACAAACTGCGATGATCATCCTGATTGCAGCTTTCGGCGCAGTCATATCCGCCCGCGTCTGGGATGTCGACACGGAACTGACGGCTCTTGGGAAAACGACAGCCAAGACCTCGGCATCTGCAGTGGAGACCATTCTATCCAAAGCTCGGGCCGGTGATGCGATTCGCCTGTCTCGCGAAACTCCTTTGGGCAAAGTCGTGGTGAACAATGCGGCCCCGGACATCGAGATCTCCGGAGGATTCGACGGCGAGTTTCATATCGAAGGCAACATACCGAACTGGCGGTTTGTGTACGCGGGGAACAATGTGGATTTCTACGCCGGCCCCGACGCCGACCTCACCGGTTGCACATTCTTCTGCTCGTTCAGCGGAGGCTCTTTTATCGATAATTCCAACAGCGGTGCCTATACAATGATCGCACCGGGGCTGGCTCCGCGTCTGTCGAAAACCGGCGTGGACAGTCGCCCCGGGGAGCATGGTATTGTCTGGGGGTTCGGCAACTACAAATTCGAAAATTTCGGTTCGAAAGTGGTCTGGATGCCGGCATATTATGTCGACGGTGCCGGTGCAAGAAATGAAACGACAACTCCTCAGGTTGTAATCCGCAACGGTACCGACGGAGGGAAATGGCTGTTCGCGATCGAAGCCGAACAGGCTGCAAAATGC
>CAZEMW010000122.1:0-5072 GCA_964513105.1 uncultured Fibrobacterota bacterium | reverse complement strand
GCCGTAAAGATCTACGACAGCAAACGGGTTCAGTTATACAGTGGATCGACCGAAGGGGTCAATCATCAAACCGGACCGGTATACGGACTGTATAACTGTGAAGAGGTCGTGCTGGGTATGCGACGATTTTTCTCGAATCACAAAGGTGCCGGGTGGAGCGGTACTCCCAAACTTGGCCTTCAGATCGACGGTGGATCGGGAAATATCATTCACAATCTTATAGACATTTCGAATCCATCCCACATGTCGCTCCATTCCACGGATCCCAACCTGCAGATATGGCAATGCTTCTTTGAGGATCTCATGCTGCTTCAGCCGAACACGTTTCAGTTTGCCGTCACCGGTCAGGGCATGATCAACCAGGTGAATACCTGGACCGAACCGGTCCTGGTTGAAAACGAAGTAATCATAAAGAAAGACCAGACGAATTACCTTGAGGAAGCCACTCCCCAGCTTCCGCCTCCTCCTGCATTCGATTTTCAGCCGTGGATGGGCAAGCGCCTTGCCAAGAAGAGGATACAAGCGGGTGCGGAAACGGTGCAACGACGCTACCGGACCTCCGCAACATTCGGCGCCGCTCTTCTGGCGGCCGGCGCCGACCCGACAGGAACGCGGCACAGTGATGAAGCTTTCAGTAAGCTGCTTTCTGAAGAAGGTATCGTAGAGGTCCCCGAGGGGACTTTTCGTCTCAGTCGACCGCTTGCGGTGCTGCGGGCCCGAGTCGGTGGTCTTGCGAAAACCGGTGTACCTGCGGGTAGCGCGGTGATTCTTGGAAGCGGTAGAGGAAAGTCGGTCCTCGTTGCCGACCAATCGGCGGAAGCGGTTCTGGACCTGCGCCGTCCTCTGGGCAAGAGTTCCGGTTCGGCCGATGTCGTGGTGGTTGACGGTGTCTCTTTGTCCGGAGGGCAAAACGGTGCGATCACCGACGGCAACGCACCAACCATCATCAGCGACTTCGCGATTTCCGGATTTGCCAAGGCAGGTCTTGTGGTCGCCGGCACCGGCATAGTGGTTCCGGTGGAAGGCGGTGGATGCGAAAACGACGGAAACTGCGCGGACATGCACGTTTATAAAAACGGCACGATCAGCGGCGGCGACTACGGTATCTACTATACCGCTTTTGCCGACAAACAAGGGATTCGAAATGTCGATTTCAGTGACCATGCCAAAGCCGGGATCTGGGCCCGCAACACCAACCTGTTCCACGGCTGGATCGGAGAATGCACGTTTACAAACATCGAGGGTCCCGGCGTGGACCTTTCGGGCGGAACTGATCTAACGGACAAGGGATACGGATACTATGTGCAGTGGGTAACAATGATAGAAGGGTGCGAATTTACCGAATGCGGAAGCGCCGACCGTGCCGCGGTGGACTACGGTTTCACCGATATCAACATGTTCTGCAATTCAAACATAACCACTACCGGCAAAACCATCAAATACGGTTTTCTGGGAAGTCTCGCAGAGATGAGTAATGTAACCATCAATGTGAACGCCTCGAAAGCCGGTATGGCCTTGCGCAATTGTCGTGCAACTGAAGCGAGTCGGACACCCGCAACCATTCTGCATTCGGTAACGTGCAATGCACCGATGCTGATCGCCGACGGAAGCCCGGCGGGTGACGGGGGGCCGTCGGACAACCCGGTCGACGAATACGTCTATACCACTCGTATGTCGGGTGACTGGGAAGGAAAAGAAACCCACACCGGAATTAAATGGTGGCGCCCCGGCGTGTACGACTGGTCGTATATGCTGCTGCTGTATAACAGCACAATAGACGGAGAAGAATACGATTACGTGCTGAAGAACAGCACCGGATACACTAAGAACTTTATCACCGGAGAAACTGCGGTAACCCCCGCAGCACCGGCAAAGCGGACCGTTGCTTCTCAGAAAGAGCTTCTCATCTACGACATCCGCGGCAGATTGATTGCAATCCGAAAAGCGGCGGACATGAACTCCGGACAATTACCGCAGGGTACCTTCTTTGTTGGGGATAGACTCGGGAAGCATGCGAGCAAGCGCTTGATAGTACGCTGAGTTCTGATGTGAACCGAAAACGAAGGGCCCCGGCTCCCGAATGGGAATCGGGGCCTTCCCGACCAAAATGCTTCGTTGATCCAAGCACGTTTTCGTCGCCCCAAACTCTGCGGCGGGGCGCGACGCCAACTGCCTCGTGGGTCCACAGTCGGGTGTCTTTCTCCACGTTGCTCGCAGCGACATCTCTGCAATCAGCTTTATTCACAAAGAACCAGTGTCCCGGGTCTGAAGAAATTCGGGCCGAAATAGAATTCAATACGCTCAACTCGGAGCTGTATGCAAAGTGGGACTACGACATTGCAGATCACAGGGAGCACTTACGGTGACATGCAGATAGCCCCTGGACCTCAGCGATGAAACTATAGTACTATGGTACCGACTAATTGCTGTTTTTCACCGCATATTCGCTATTTTATCAAGATGCTGAAATCGACGCAAAACTATGCTCGCTCACCTTTTCCGACGTGACCGGTACATTTATGTAATCCCAGGCGCCAATTCTTTTGGTTGGAGCTATTCTCAATTTATGAAGAAAATACCCAATAGTAAAAGCCTGAAATCGGTATCCGATAAAACAGTCCCCGATTCCGCAAGAGAGAACGTTCCCTCCCGGTCCAACTCTGAGTTGATTCCCGCCTGGATTCTCTATTCCATGGTCTTCGGTTCCGGGTTCAGCGGCCTTATCTACGAGACGCTGTGGCTAAAGCAACTCGGACGAGTTTTCGGAGCCACGGCATATTCTACCTCAACCGTTCTCGGGGTCTTTTTTGCCGGTATGGCGATAGGAAGCCGGTACTGGGGGAACAAGACAAACCGAATTGCAAATCCGCTCAGAGCGTACGCATTTCTCGAAATCGGTATCGGGGTGACCGCGCTTTTGTATTTCGTTATTCTTCCCGTGTACCGAATCTCCTACGGCCCAATATTCTCATTACTCGGAGACATACCGATACTTATGGCCGTCGCGAAACTGCTTCTCAGCGCGGTAGTCCTGCTTCCTCCGGCAATCCTGATGGGCGGCACAATTCCCATGCTTGGTCAGTACGCGGTCCGGCACCGCTCGGAATTAGGAACAAAAACGGCGATACTGTATGGTCTGAACACCCTCGGCGGGGTGACCGGTGTGCTGGCGGCCGGCTTTTTTCTGCCGATTGTTATAGGCTATGCCGGATCATGCCTTCTTGCAGCGGTGATTAATCTTGCGATAGGGGCCGGAGTATATTACCGTGCCCACCGGCATACCGAGGGAACGGCAGAGCCGGTACCCAAAAATGTCGGAGCCGTATCCCCGGGATTGCGGACCGTCCTGATCCTTACCATGGCGGGTCTCTCGGGAGCATTTACCCTTGCGCTTGAAGTACTCTGGACCAGAATGATGGCGCAGGTGCTTCAGAACTCCGTATACTCCTTTGCGGCGATTCTCACTCTGTTTCTTTTCTCTCTGGCCGCCGGATCATTCCTCGCCGGCATTGCCGCCGGGCGAAAACGAACCTCCGGTCCCGGCATGCTTCTGGTGCTTTTCATTGTGGCATCACTGTTTGTCGCCGCGACACCGGTGCAGTACGTGGCGGTCACCCGCGGGGTGACGGTCCTGGCCCGGGCCGAGAGTTGGGGCAGCTATCTCATTCGGGTTTTCGGTCTTATCGCATCGGTTTTTCTGCTTCCCGGTCTTGCGGTCGGGATGGTGTTTCCCATGCTCGTACGAATCGCCCAGGATCACGTGATGCAGACGGGACGATTCCTTGGAACCATCATATCCATAAATACTTTCGGAAGCATAGCCGGATCGCTTGCGGCGGGATTCTTCCTGATCGATGCATTCGGATCGTATGACAGTATCAAACTTATCTCTACCGGCTATGTGTTCCTGGCACTCACGACGAGTCTTTTTTTCGTTAAGAGAAGAATCGTCGCATCGATCATTCCTGTACTGTTGCTTCTAGTCATCTTACCAAGCAGTTTCAGTTTTCTTCCGAAAATGCATACGAAACAGGGAGAGTCGGTGGTGCGTGTATGGGAGGGCAGCCATGCAACGGTTGCAGTCACGGAAATCCAAAACGGCTTGAACCTTCGTGTCAACAATTCACACATTGTCGGCGGGACTCACTCGGCGCGTCAGGAACAGATAATGGCCCAACTTCCGCTGCTGCTGCATCCAAATCCCGACAATGTCTTTTTCCTCGGCATGGGTACCGGCATCACCGCCGGTGGTGCCCTGTTCCATCCGGTGAAACAGGTTACCGTTTCGGAATACGTTCCGGAAGTCGTGGAGGCGGCTCGAGAGTATTTTTCTTCATACGTAAATGGTCTTTTTACCGACCCCCGCGTTCGGATACGAATGGAAGACGGCCGGATGCTGCTTGCGAGCTTTCCTGAGATGTACGATGTGGTGATCGGGGATCTGTTCTATCCGGAAGAGGCCGGCGATTTGTATACACTTGAGCATTTTCAAAATGTTCGCGACCGGTTGGAAACCGATGGTCTTTTCGCTCAATGGCTTCCGCTGTACCAGATGTCGCGGAGTGAATTTGAGATGATTGCGCGTACGATGCTTGAAGTTTTCCCTCTCGTAACCATGTGGCGAGGCGATTTTCTTCCCGAGCATCCCGCGGTTGCACTGGTGGGACACATGAAGGCCGAGCCACTCGATACATCCGTTGTGTCCGCAAACGCAGTGTACGCCGCCCAAAAAATGAATGTATCCGATTCCGTATTCGAGGGACTGCCGTACCTGTTTTACACCGGCAATCTCACCGCGGCCACAGAAATGTTTGCGAATGCACCTATAAACAGAGACAACCGTCCGGTGCTTCAATACTCGGTCCCCAATGTTCCCTATGAAGACCAGGTTGAAGAGCGCCACGAAGGCGGATGGCTTATCGATCGGTCTCTTCTGAAATTGTACGAAGAACTCAGAGCGGCCTCACCGTTCACTGAGGATCCGTTTCTGCGAGCCGCCGACACCAAACACAAAGAGTATGTCCGGTCGGGACTTCGGCTATACCGTAAAGCAGTCATCGAAGGTACTGGAA
>CAZEMW010000121.1:447-7872 GCA_964513105.1 uncultured Fibrobacterota bacterium | reverse complement strand
AACCCCGAACCCCGAACCCCGAACCCCGAACCCCGAACCCCGAACCCCGAACCCCAAACCCCGAACCTTCACCCTATAACCCGTGCAAGCTACGCTCTACAAACTCGCTTCCGTTTGGAAGCTTTTTGCGCAACAAAACGGCGCCTCGGCCGGTGATTGGGGATGAAGTCGGGATTTTTCGTCCGCGGATATCGTACCGCTCGGCAGGAACTCCTCCGAGAGGTGTGCGTATGCTCGGTCTGGTTCGGGTATTGCGTACCGAAACCGATTGCTCAACAAACCGAATGTCACCCCACGGTTCCGCCGGAACCAGAGACTGGTGCGAAGTGTAATTGTATTTGCCGACTTCCTTGAACGGGCTTGAAGCATTGCGCCAGCGAAGTGGGTCCCAAGTGTCGGCGTCGTCTTCCCGAAGGAAGTCGACATCGTTGTATCCGAAACTGAACGCTATTTTTCCGTTGCGCTCCGAACCGGGCATCGGGAAAGAGATCCCGCCGTTTCCGCCGATTTGCTCGTACGGGATGAACCACTCCTGCGCCCTTGTTCTGTCATTGATAATAATGATGTCGCGTTTGATGCCGAATCGGCTTTTGAGGTCTGATGAGGTAATACTGCGTTCATAGATAACCGTTAGCCCCGATCCGGTGTCGGCTACATGATTTCTGGAAATGGTTTCCGGCGGAGCCAGCCTCGCGAACGGCTGCTGTAGCTGAACCATGTCGATGGTAATCCGCTTTTTGTGTATGTCGAGAAACAGATCGGGTTCGTTTCTGTGCACCTGGGTGGGGTACCGATCGAAACACATATCCACTGCATCAAGCTGGTAGAAGTGGAGCTTCACGGGTTTTGACGTATCAACGATCGGCGTATCGACAAAGTTGTTGTCGTCTATGATAAAGCAAAGATATAAGCCATAATCCCCGTACGCTGCGCGCGCTTCCATTTGTGCATCCCGGGGTTCATCCCAGGTTCCGTAATAGTCGTTGCCGTCGAATCCGCTCTTGAGAATGACGCGATCGTAGGCCGAATCGTCCCATGCGGACCAGAACGAGCTGAGACCGCCGTCGTCGGCTTTGAAATTCTGTTCCAGATCACCCCAGAGACGGTATGCATCGAGCACGAGGTATTCGGCAAGATCATCGGTGGGATAATCCTCGACACCGAACTCGCAGCAGCACGATCCTGTCGGGTATGCGCAGTTTTCGGTACATTCGCAGTATGATTCCTTGGAAGCAGACCTTCCCGGCAGCGATAAGACGAGCCCGAGAAGTACTACAATTGTGGGAAGACGTTTTTTCATAATAATTGGCTCACGTGTAATGCGCCGTATTTGTGACCATCACAAACGTTCTACGGCTGCTATTGGGACGAATAGAGACTACTAAAAGTATACATTCCGAACCGGTCTCGGGTGTCGTGTCCCGGCTTGAGGATGATTCGCCCCATGCGCCTGTTCCGGAGAACTCGGTAGCGGGTTGGGCGTACTGCCCGGACGGCTTAGACATTCGGCTTCCTGAATCGTACTCTTTTCCATGTGAATCGTCTTAAATGTTTTCCTTTTATCAGCATCGCGTCGGAAATAATTGCACCGAAGACCAACCAATCATCATATTGAAGACTGCATCCGAAACAGGCTGTTTCCACGAAGTTTGGACGAAGACCCTGTCTTTTGTCTTTTTATACCCGGAAGTATGCCCAAAGAATAAAGGCCGTGTGTTTGAGATTACTTGGCATTGTCGCCGTTACCTTATTACTGGGTTCATCTCTCGAAGCCGAGACCATTTACCGCCTTCCGCTGCGCAGTGAGTTTGGGGAGGAAGTCGTGGAACTGTTCGAGCGGGCGGTGGACTCCACCCTCGCCGATCGGTTTGAGGTGGTCCCGATTGAGTCCCGGGATGCCTACAATCCCGACAGCAACGTCTTCTCCGCGGAACTGAGTGACGGTGATTCCGGAAACGTAGTCTTCTCCTTCGATTTATATCGCTCCCGAAACAGAAGTGTGGTTTCCGATCAAATACCAATCGCGAAAGATGACGTCGATTTCGGCTTTCTTCTCGTGCTGTTCCAGGACCGGTTTCAGAATGATCCCGTTCGAGAGCTTGAGCTGACAAGGCTTCGTATTCGCGGCAGTGAGCGGGCACGGGTGTTTTTAAACGGCGAACTGGCCGGACGGGTACCATTTGAGACTTTTGCACCTGCCGGCACCTATACTGTACGTATTGAAGGAAAGCGATTCATTCAGAGCGAACACCGCATACAACTCAATTCCGGTGCCGACACGAGCATAAAAGTGGATCTTCGGGAGATCTCCCGTCCCTGGCGAACCGGGGCGTTTGTCGCGGCGGGGATATGTGTCGGCGCCGCGAGCTTTCTTCAGTATCGCCAGTCCCGGCTGTATGAGGAGTACCGCGATCCCGAACTGACTCGAAGTGATTTCGATCGAGCGTACAATAGGTATGCTCGTGCGGTTGTCGGACGAAACGCCTTTGCCGCCCTTGGCGGCATTGCCCTCGCGACGGGGCTTGTCCTGACCTGGGACCTTCCCTGAGCCGCCGTTTGAAACGTTACGGCACAAGGCTCTTCGTTTGCCCCCTTGCCGATCGGATACCTCTGATCTATTTTCAACATCAAATCGTGCGAGTCGGCCCGAACAGAGCATCCTCCTTTCCGTGGCCGACACGGTAATTCTTTGCGCGCAATCGAGATTCCGTGCCCTGCCCCGTGAAGCCGTCGAGGGTAGCGGTACCCCAATCCCGCCCCGAACCGCAAAAAGGTCGATTTTCCGCAAGTAGACAGGTATACTTTTGCGCGAGGGCATTCGTCAAATAGCTAAGGGCATTCATGAGCGATTTCTTGGAAAGATGTCGAAATGGAGAGCGAGACGCCCGAGGAACACTCTACGAAGAGTACGCGGATCGAGTTTTCGGTCTGGCTCTTAAGATCCTGAAAAATCGGGATGAAGCCAAAGATGCGGTACAGCAGGTTTTCGTACGGGTTTTTTCACGAATCGGGCAGTTTCGCAATCAGTCGGAAATAGGAACATGGATTTATCGAATCACCACAAATATTTGCCTGGACCATCTGAAATCACAGAGCAGCAAGACGCTCTCGATGGAGGAAGATTCGGTCAAGTATGTGGCCGAGAGACAGTACGCGATTGATCCCGATCAGGTTAAAAGCCCGATCGAGGAGATAACGCGAAAGGTTTTGAAAACGATCGACGCCGGATGGGCGAAGACGTTCTGGTTGTATACGATGCACGGTATGAGTCAAAAGGATATTGCAAGAATTCAGAAAATTTCGGTACCGACCGTGAAAATGCGGTTGGCACGAGTACGGAAAGCTCTCCGGGAGCGTATCGACAAGAAGGACATATGAAACATCTATCGGAACACAAAATACGGCAGTTTATCAAAGGAAGCTTACCTCGGAACGAAGCCGATCAGGTTCTCGAGCATATCGATCAATGTTTTCGATGCCGCGACGGCTGGGTAACATTACTGTTGCCGTCTACGCAGAATGAGGCTCCGCTTACCAGAGATGAGAAAGACGAACTGTTTGAGAAGATCATGCGGGATGCGCCGTCACGAAGTGGGAAAGTTCTTTCTTTTCCCCGGACGGCGGGAAAAATCGCCGCCGGGTTTGCCGTTGCGGCCGGCTTGGCGCTTGTAGTCGTCACCGGGATACGGGACCGCGTGGATCCTCAACCGGGTATGGTATCCGGGCCTGAAACAGTTGCAGAGGATCACAATCGGGTGGCTGTGCAGACCGGTGATAAAGCCGTCTCCGTGAACGGCAGAACAGTTCAGGGCTCAGAGAATCTCGAGGGGAAAACGTTTGCGCTGGTTACCGATAAGAGTGAAAAAGCCGATGTCTCGGTGGGTAATTACGCGGAATTTACGCTCGAGGAAGAGTCCCGGTTCACCTTCTCGCTTGTGGGCGAAGATGAGATTCAGGGCTCTCTGGTCGGAACGTTGTCGGGATCACTCGATCACGATGCCGCCAAGAAACTGTCCATTGATGTTCCGGGTGGCGCGTATCGAGTAATCGGAACAATCTACCGGATTACCGCCGAGGAAGATTTCACCAGTATAACGGTGAAGGAAGGCCGGGTTGCCTTCTTCCCAATGGGCGAAGGCCTTTCGGCGGATACCATTTCGGCGGGACAGAGCAGGGAATTCACCGTTGCCGACGATCGGGAAACGATCGTCCGGGCCGGCGAAAAAGATAAGACCGTCAAATTAGCCATACCGGCCTCCACCCCGGAGACCGCCGACGATCCGGCCAGCGACGAGTATGCGTCGGATTTTTTCGAGTCGGATGACGCCCCCCGGGAGCCGAAAGTGCGGCTCAGCGCTCTTCAGAAAGCTCGCTCTCTTATCCAGAGCGGCAAACCGGGAGAGGCCCTGCCGATCTTGCGTTCGTATCTTGGCACGGTCCACGATCACGATGCAAAACTTAGCCTGGGGCTGGCATTCGAGAAAATGGGGGAGGTAGACAGTGCATTGCAGTACTACCGCGGGTGCACCGGCGTGTTCGTACCAAACAGCCACCGCATCCCCGCCCTTCGTCGAGTCGGACGCTTGTGCCACAATGCCGGAATGTGGGCACAGAGCGCTGCCGCCTATGAGAAGTATTTGTCTATTGCCAAAGACGGTGAGGCACGGACAGAGGCGCTCAGTCGGCTGGTCAACTACTACACCCATAAAGAATCGGATGTCGAGAAACGTATTACATTATTGGAGACATGGGTCGGGGAAGCCCCCAAAGAGCAGCTCCCGTTGTACCTTCTTGCATCGGCTTTGAGAGAAAAAGATCCAAAACGTGCATCGAGCTACTTTGAGGAGTATATTCTTAAGTATCCCCGTGGTGAACACCGTGAAGATGCCATGTACTGGTCTGCGTGGTGTTCAAAGGTGCGCGCCGAGCGCTCGGGAGATTACTCCGAATATGAACGTAAGGCCGGCAGATACAGTGATGCATATCCGCAAGGACAATACATCGAACTCGTGGAGAAGCGCTAAAGGGGCGCTTCTCCTTTTCATCCTTTCTCTCTCCATCACACTCAGTTCCTGCTTTAGCCCGCGAACCAACCCGCTCGATCCGGAAAACCCGAATGCAACTGAGCAATTCGGGGTTTCGCTTGATTACCGGTCCCATATAGACCCCGACGGCTCCGAGACTCTCGTTTTCACCGTGTCCGCCGAAACCCAGGGGCCCCGTTTCATTATCTGGCGTATTTATCAGGACGACCACACCAGAGTTGATACCACCGAATCGATAACGCATAGCGAGGACCTTACCGGCGAGTGGAGCAAACTCGAAGTTGAGGTTGAGGTAATCAACGTGCGGGGAGCCCGTGGACGAGGCACTGCACTGGTGCCGCCCCGATGGTGCCACTACGATACAACAAACGGATTCCCGACGACAAAGGGATCCTCTCTCGAGATTCCGAGCATACGATGCATGGCGCTTGATTCCACCGGCGTCCTGTGGATTGGCGGGCGAGAATTGGAGCTCTGGTCTTTCAGAGATGAGCAGTTCCGCAAAGAATACCCTATTCAGGAGATGACCGGCCAGCTCTTCGGTTCCGTGTTTTCTATTCTGGTAGATCCTTTGGACAATTTGTGGGTGGGGACAAAAGCTCGCGGCGATGCCCAGAAGGGCGGAGGGCTCTGGTTCGACAAATCGGGTGTCTGGCAAAACCTTAACGAGAACAACGGGGATCTGAAGATCGGAAGTGTCGAAGGGGTGTTCTTCGACTCCAGGGAAAACCTCTGGGTTATCACCGACGTGCTATCCGGGCAGCACATGCTGCTTTGGGAAGAGGGGCTGGGAAAAAGCGATCCTGTTGCGGTCGATCCGGACTCGGCGTTCAGAGTCCAGGAAGGAATCGATCACTTGCCTACTGTCGGAGATGTTCGGACGGGCCTTGCCGGAGACGGTCGCTTGGTCTGGTTTGGAGCCGGCGTTAAGGGGGGGTTGCTGAGATTTGATCTGGACTCCGGAAGGTGGGATAAGCTCGATATTGAAGGTCAGGCGGTGGGCAGCCTGGTTTTTGGAAGCAATCAGAGAATATGGGTAGGCACAGAAGGTCGAGGGCTTCATGTGGTGCCTGTTACCACCGATACGATACTGGCTACTTACAAAGAACCTGAAATTCCGTCGAATGACATAACCTCGCTTGCCTCCGCGGGGCCGGATAGTGAAATAATCTGGGTTGGGACCCAGAAGGGACTGGCCAGATTCGACGGCAGCAGGATGGAATCCATTCCCATACCCGGAACCGCACCCGGCGGCCCCTGGATTGAGTCGCTTGTTGTTGATGAAAGAAACGGCGTGCTGTGGATCGGGACCTATGACTCAGGGCTGTTCTGTCACCGATTCAAATAGAGGAAGCTTGTCCGAGGCAGCCGCATCCGGGATTCATTTCCACCTCGGCTCAGTGAATACTTTCCGCTCGATTCGGCATACCGCAGGGGGGGCGGTGAACGCTTCGTTTTGCACTCTGATCCCGCCGATTTCCTCACGCGTTTTCTTTTCCCCCATACTTCATGCTACGGAAATTATTTTGCTGTTTGTTGTTCTGTGTACATGGTCTGAGAATACCGGTTTCTCAATAACTCTATTTTTTATTGCCCGTGTTGCCCGGTACATCTCTCAAAGCTTCCCACACGTTTATTCCTGGCTTAGTCCTCCCGGGGAAGAGCCGGCCCGGTCTGACGGTCATCCAGTATCGGAACCGTTCACGCCGGTTTATATCCGATCGTTTTCGTTTACAAGGGGAAGTGGTAATTGGCACCATCGGAAAAGCCGCAATTCTTTGCGGAAGAAGGGTCTCTCTCGATCTATCTGAGGGAAATCGGGAAGAATAGAACACTGACTGCGGCGGAAGAAGGAGAACTCGCGGTTCGGATTCGTCGGGGCGACGAAAAGGCGCTGGAGCAACTTGTCAAAGCGAACCTCAGATTCGTTGTCAGCGTTGCCCGCAACTATCAGAATCAGGGGTTGCCGCTGAGCGACCTGATCAATGAAGGCAATCTCGGACTGATCCGGGCAGCAAAGCGTTTCGATGAAACGAGGAATTTCAAATTCATATCCTATGCCGTCTGGTGGATCCGTCAGGCGATTCTTCAGTCGCTCGCGGAGCAGTCGAGAATAATCAAATTGCCGCTCAATCGTGTCGGTACCATTCACAAGGTCGGGAAGATGCAAGGACGGCTGGAGCAGCGTCTTTGTCGAATG
Source organism: uncultured Fibrobacterota bacterium (assembly GCA_964513105.1). Lineage (GTDB taxonomy): Bacteria > Fibrobacterota > Chitinivibrionia > Chitinivibrionales > CAYFVL01 > CAYFVL01. The sequence goes on along the minus strand of CAZEMW010000121.1, from coordinate 627 downwards.
CCGAATGTCGAGGAAATTGCCCGGGAACTCAATATCTCGGAGAGGGAAGTGGGCGAGACAATCAAGATCGGCAACTCCCATATGTCCCTCGATGCTCCGCTTCAGAGCGGGAACGACGGCAAGATGATGGATCTACTCAGCGACGACGGTCAGGAGAAACCGGATGACGGTGTTCAGGAG
>CAZEMW010000121.1:0-437 GCA_964513105.1 uncultured Fibrobacterota bacterium | reverse complement strand
GGAGATGTCTCTGCAAAAAGAGATCGAGAATACGCTTGAGGTCTTGAGTCTTCGTGAACGGGAGGTGCTGAAAATGTATTTCGGTATTGGAGAGGATAGCTCTCATACTCTCGAAGAGATTGGTCGTCGATTCCACCTCACTCGTGAACGGGCTCGTCAGATTAAGGAGAAGGCCCTGAACAGGCTCAAAAAGGCGCTACGCACCGGCGAAGAAACCACTCGTTTTACCGTGTAGGCCCTAAGCCGGCATAGCCGGAAGATCAAAGATCAAAGATCAAAGATCGAAAATCAGACTTCGGCGCCGCTCAGTCACCAAAGATCATACAGATAATTCCTTTGGTGTCTGACAAATCCACGCTTTATGTCGGCACGCTCACTTCGGCACGCTCACTTCGGCACGCTCACTTCGGCAAGCTCAGTGCGACGCAGCGCACCGC
>CAZEMW010000120.1:0-7881 GCA_964513105.1 uncultured Fibrobacterota bacterium | reverse complement strand
TCCCTGCGCTTCGAGTCTGCGCTCGGCGTCAACAAAAACAAAACAAATCGAGCCGCAAACCGACCCGATCCTCGCCAACCATCCCACAAACAGCAACAATTCACGACCCCGCATTCCCCCCGAATTAATGTTCCGCCCCTTCAGGGCTCGGGGAATTGTTTAATCTATGGGCCGGGGGTCATAACCCCCGGCTGTGATGTTTTGGGCTTTCAGCCCGATTGGATCAGAGTCTGCGCTCGGCGTCAATAAGAAACAAAATGAATCAAACCACCGAACCGACACGCTCCTCGCCAACCATCCCAAACTGAATCATTTCCCCGTATACTCACGAGGCGACTTCGGCTCGACCCGGATATTTTTCCCGCGCTCGGCAATCACTGTCCCCGGAGGGGCTTTCCGGGGTTTTCGGACGAAGCGGGCTTCGGTTGCGTGGACCTCGACGTATGAGCTGTGCCGCGCTTTGGAAAACCATGCTGCCAGTGAGGCGGCTTTCTCGAGGACCGTGCGTGGAGGCCAGTCGGCGCCTTTTGCGCGGCGGATTACCAGGTGGGAGCCCTGGTGGGCCGACACGTGCATCCAGATGTCCGCCGGACGGGCGAATCGGGTGCTTAGTTCATCATTCTGGGTGTCGTTCTTGCCGATGTACACATCGTAGCCGTCGAGCTGCACGTGACGATACGGCGGTTTTTGCTCCCGGGCTTCTCGAGGCGCTCCGCCTGCCCCGCCGGCCCGAAGCACGCCTTCGGACTCAACCGTGCTCTGAAGGGACTCAACCTCGGTTTTGAACCTCTCAGGATCGTCGGAGTAGTCCTCCCGAAGCAGGACGCATTTTTCCATCAGGGCTTCGAGCTTGCCCACGTCCCGTTCCGTTTCGGCCACCTTCTCCAGCACGCCCTCCTCTCCCCGTTCGCCTTTTCTGGCCTTCTTGTAGAACAGGTTTGCATTCCCTTTGGCATCGAGCTTGGGGTTAAGGCGAACCGGTTCTTCAGTACCGCTGTGCACATTAACCAGATTGGTCTGATGAGTTCCCTTCGGGTATTTATGGGGTTCGGCGAGAAGAGTATCCGCGATTTCCCGATATCCTCGCCAGCGCCCCGCCTCTTCCCGCTCGGCTCGACGCTTCTCAAGCTTTCGGTTCTGCCGCTTCAGCTCCTGCCGAAGGGAAGACTGCAGAGACCGAAGAATGTCTTTGGGATCCGCCTCTTCCGCATCTCGTTGATTTCTCATACCTTACTCCACACCGCCCCGGATCGGGTTGACATACAGATCTTTCCGTGATACAATTGTGTGTATTTGATAAACCGTCTTCGATGTCCGAAGGGAACCTCATGGTACAGAGAATCAAAATACAATGCCCTCACTGTTTTGAGGAATGTGAGCTTTTTCTAAGCACCAACGCCATGGTCGTAGTAATGAACTGTCCCAGTTGCTGGACCCCTCTTGCCGCGGGGAAATCCGGCGCTATGACAATATCCGAAGACGACATGGCACAACTGGCAGTCGACAATCGGCAGAAAACGATGTCCCGGCTGCTGGAAAAACTCAATGCGGTCACCTCCGCCCCTCATAGGGAACACGCTGAAGTGCTGCATTCAAGCGCACCGAAGACGCAGCATATGGGCGCCACATCCAGTTCACATCCAAGCCTGACCACCGACGGACGCGGGATCACTTCGGACGACATCACGAACCTGCGCATAGAGCTGGCGACCTGCGAAGACTCGCTCGATTTTATACTCAAAATCTGATATCATCCCCCTCCCCCCCTGAGTCACAAGGGAATGCGGCGACATGTATGTCGTCGCATTTTTTTGTCTTCGTTCCCGAGTTCCCGCCCCGGGTAGCTTGCCGGCTTCAAACATGTTCCGCCCCACAGTCCCGGGGGTCATAAACGTATTTTCTTTAAGAACAACCCGGTACCCGAAAGCGGGACCGAATACCGTTCAGGAATACAAAGCGCAATTAACCACAGGGCAACGTAAGGACTGATTGTTGGTACTCAAATACGATAAATACCCGTTCACCAGCCTGCTGGGATGGTCCATCTCCCGCTATGAAACATTCGACACCTGCAAAAGGATGTACTATTACACCTATTACGGCAAACATATCAAGAACATCCCCTTTTACAAGATTAAGGACCTTAAAGCACTCACCACGGTTCCGCTCGAAATTGGTAACGTCGTCCATGATATTCTGGAAGCATTTCTTCGACGACTTCAGAAGAGCGACAGCGATATAGACGAAAAACGGTTCTATGAGTTTGCCCGCCACAAAACTGAAGAGTACTTCTCAACGAAAACATTTCTGGAGATCTACTACGGTCAGACTGATTCGGTTGATGCCGAAGCGGCATATGAACGGGTTGCCGCATGCCTCAAAAACTTTATCGACAGCCCCATTTACAGTTGGCTGTTTATGAAAGCGATGCGCAACCGCGACAACTGGATGATCGAGCCCGAGGGGTACGGGGAGACCCGGCTCAACGGATTGAAAGCATACTGCAAGATGGATTTCCTGTTTCCGGTAGACGACCACGTTTACATTATAGACTGGAAAACCGGCCGTCGTGACGACTACAAACATACCCGTCAGATAATCGGCTATGCCGCTGCCGCCGGCAGCAATTTCGGAATTCCACACAATGTAATCTATCCAAAGATCGTGTACCTTCACCCGGAATTCGACGAGTTGGAACTGACACCGTCTCAAGAAGATCTTAACGACCTGTTTCACATGGTTTCGCAACAGACCGAAGAGATGCTGACCTTCTGTGAAGACCGGGAACAAAACATCCCTGTTCCGATGGAGAAATTTGCCATGAACCCGGCGGAATACAAATGCCGTCGCTGCAATTTCCAGGAGCTCTGCTTTCCGGACAGAGACAAACCTGCGCCGTCGTTTGGTTAGGTGGGGTTCGGGGTTCGGGGTGCGGGGAAGGCTTTTGGGAATTGCTCAAACCCTCGGTCACCCTCTTCCGCTTTTTCGGACGGGCCTTAATTAAGTCCTGCCCTCCGGGGAGAAAAAACGGAGCAAACCGCGGGCCTTCGGGATAATCGGAAAATCTACCTGCCTGAGACAAAAAAAGAAGGGTCGCTCTCCACTCGGGAAAGCGACCCTCGATACTATTCGTGGATGGCTTTATTCTTCCTCGGTCGTCTCCTCCGCCTCTTCTTCCAATAGTTCGTCGGTCAGCTCTTCATCCTCGATTTTTCGCCCCTGACGGCGTGCTTCGGCCCGTAGCTCTTCCACGCTTGTCATTGGTTCATCAAGGTGCAGAAGCATGAACTCGGCATCATCCGATAGTTCACATTCCGGAGTATTCTTGAGAATCCATCGATAGTTGATTTCGGCATTTTCCGGTTTATCCATATACTCGTCATAGATAAACCCGACCATGAAGAACATGTTGCAGTTGCGTTCGGTCTCTCCGGAGGTGACGAGGTACTGACGGTAGTTGCGTATGGCATCCCGGTATTTGCCGCTCTCGGTCTGAATTTTAGCAAGTTCAGTGAGTGCCCGCTTACCCTCGGGGGTAAAACTGAAAGACCGGGAAAGCGTATTGTACTGCGCTTCCGCCGCCGAGGTCTCACCGGCATTGAGCAGTGAATCGGCCTCGGCGAGAATCGCGGCCGGATCTTTTCCTTTATCGTCCATCCAGTCGGACTGAAGGAACTCCACTCCAACATCCCGGCGAATATCATAAATGAGTGCATCGAGCTGAGTTTCGGCATCCTGATCGATCTGTTGCTCAAGAAAACGGTGTAAGGATGCACTGTCGGGTTCGACCCCCGGTGTGCCTCGTGTATCCCAATAGGCGAATTTGGCCATAGCGGTATCGATCGCAGCCTGTTCGACAGCTTCGGGCTGCAGGCGCTCTTCTACGTATGCGCGCGCAACTTCGATCTTTTTCGCCCAATCTACAACCTCCGAAAACTCTTCTTCTTTGAGCAGATTCTGGTCGCGTGCCTCTTGCGCAAAGAGTTTCCATTTCAGCAGCCATTCGGCCAGAAACTTTGTTCCCTGTGGATTTTTGTAGCTCTCCCGACGTCCTTCCGGCAACCAGCCAAGTATGACATCCAGATCTTCGGGAGTAATCAGCTTTCCTTCACCATACCACTCGGATACCGAATCCGGCATGGGCTCACCATACTGGTCTTCGTACACTCGTTTCATGAAAAAGTTGGGCAGATCTGCACGGACCTCCCGGATCCATCGTTGCCGTGCCCTCCCGGTATCCACCGCCGTAGTGTCCCCTTCTTCCTGCATCGATTCCCAGAAAGCTTCATCGGGTGGAAACGTTGTAAAAAACAATTGCTCAACGATAGTCGGCTTTACCTCGGCCAAGGGACGGACATAAACCGAGTCTTTCGTTTCGGTAACGACCGAATCACCCACGGAATCCTGCGAAACCACAACTTCTTTGGTGACCTCGAATTCATCCTGATGCGTGCGGTAGTACTCCAGGATTGCCTCTTCGCTCAAACCCAGTTGTTTGTCCAGTACTTCGCTTATGTATGCCTGAGCGGGAAAATACTGCTGTTTCCATTCCCAGTCTTCGCTGTTCTGCACTTCCCGTTTGATCCCACCGGGCGCCTTTGCGAAAAGCGCCTGCGTTTCCACCAGGAAGGTGGCATCGGTACGCCCTCCGGGAAATGCCCCGTCGAGTGCGTGAGGATACATGCTTTTGGTGCGACGGAATGCATCGAAGCTCTCGCGGGATATGACCTTGCCGCCCACCTTCGCGAAACCGTTTTCCACCTCTTTTTCACCGCAGGAAACAGCAAAAACAGCGAGTGATGCGATCCCGCAGACAGCTGCGAGTCGTTCCCGCCTCATCATTTCACAAACTTTGAACATTGTACGAAACACCTGCCTCTCCCCCTGTTTGTTGGCGATATACGACACTATTCCAGTGCGTCCAGCGCTTCATTGAGATCGTCATAAATCTCCAGTAACGATGTCGCGCCGATTATCTCTATTATTTCGTATACATTTTCATTTACATTGGCAATTTTGAATGAACCGCCCTTTTCTTTTGCGGATTTGCTGAAATGCAGCAAAATGCCCAATCCGGTGCTGTTCACGTATCTGAGTTTCTCAAAATCGGCGACAATGTGCAACTTGCCGTCGTTGAGAAGATTGAAAATCTTTTCGACGACCGTCTCGACGTTGGTGGCATCGAGATCGCCGATGAATCTCACCAGCTTCGCATCCTCTTTTGCCTGAATGTCCTCATATTCAAGCTCGATCTGAGACTCCATACCCCTCAGTCCTCTCTTAATTTGGTTACGTGAACGCTGGTGCCCACATCCGAACTGTCTATTGAGAAATCTGTTGAGAGCATCTTTACGAGCGCCAGCCCCCGTCCCCGCTTGCTCAAAGCGGCTTCATCGGGGGCCTGCAGTGTTTTGCCGACTTCTCGAAGAGCTTCGACTTTTGCCGGGTCACTCATATTGACCACCTTCAGTTCTATCTTCCGGCGATCTATTTTCACGGTTACATCAACCAGGCAACTACGATCGGGACTTCCATGCTCAACCGCATTGTTGCAGATTTCGTCGACAATGGTCTCTATGCGGAAGGAATCGCGGTTACCATATCCTTTTTGCCGCGCGACCCGGCTGACGAACTGTCGTATCGATGGAACAAACCGCAGCTCCGAGGGAAACCGAACCCGAACGCCTTCGCTTCGGTCCCGATACTCCCAACTGTATGCGTTCACCGCGCTCTTCACACTCGGATAAAACCGGAAAATTTTGTTAACATCCATTGCCGTGAGCTGCTCTTGAAGATAGAGGCTCAGCCCTGCGAGAACCAATTCGCCGTCCCGCTCCAGCATCTGCCGTCTGCAGCCCAGTAGTTCGCCGACCGCGGCCGAGGAGATCGAAACGACCCGCGTCATGTCGGCAACGAGATACGCATAGCCTCCGTCGAGAACAGCCTGTACGCCCTGTTTCAATTGATCCAGGCTCTGTATGTCGAGCATACCCTCTATGCCCATAACGGCGACATCCGCCACCGCCTCGCTTCGTGAGATTTCTACCTTTACAGGGCTCATGGTTTGGAAAACAGCCTTCCGAAACGATCTTTCGACGTTCTCTATCGGGACATCATCAATGTCCCCCGTTATCGACATCCTCTCTTCGACGAACGATGCGGATCGAAGTCAGATTATCTTCATCGATACGAAAATCGATTTTTTCCGAGAGCATTTTGACTATCTCAAGTCCCAGTCCCGCCGTTTGCTCTCGATCAACCGGAACACTTGATTCCGCGGACTGCTCGACCGTCCGACGAAGCTGTTCCCGGTTTTCGGTTACGCCACCTTCGTCCCGGATGTTGAATTCCACACGATCGTCATTGACCATGCAGTCGAGAAACACACGAGCATCCGGATTGATGGATCCATGCGAGACCGCGTTGTTGCATACTTCATCAACAATGATTTCCGAGCGATAGGCGAATTTGTCCCCGAAACCGGAAACCCTGAGGACATCGGCTATAAGCCCCCGGACGGCCGGAATGTATTCCAGATCACCCGGAAATTCGACATTAAACGACAGCGGTTCGGCATTTTCCATGGCCCTGCTATTCCTTTGCTCGTCGAGTCCGATCTCCGCCCCCCTGCACCGACGTCTCTGCTAATCGTCTCCATGCAGTATGTAGGCTTCATCCCCCGAGTTAATCACGCCTTTCTTCACAAGACGCTCAACTAACCGTGAAGTCACCGAGAGAAGGCTCGTAAACGAGGGGGCTTCGGAGAGGCCCTTGATGCCGTGAGAGGCTTTCGCATCTTTCTCAGCAGAACCCCGCAAGGAATCCAGCACACATTCCATGACAAACATAATCTCGCCATATGTGAGATTACCTTGTCGGTAATCGGAAAATTGTTGGACGGCGCCAAGAATCAAATCGTTTAACTTGTTGAATTCTTCCTGGTCGTCGAAGACGTTACGGTATTTGCGAAGCTCGCTCATGAGATCCTCCTGAGCATCGACTCGATCGACCCGTACTCGGTATCCCTCGCCATGGAAACCGCACGGCCGAATCGGTTAAGTGATAAATATATATAATATCGTGACGAACCGCTATTGTGGTTTACTCCGAAGTGGACGGTTCCTCGGTTTCAGGGAGGGGCTCCTCGGCCGGTAGCTCCTCTTCGATCGACTCTCCCTCCATGCCGGGAAAGTCGAACAAGTCCTGAACGGTGGGAACATTCTGCGTCTCAACGTCCTCTATCTCAGGCAGTTCTTCTTCGTGCGGACCGACGCGACGCCCCACCGCACGCACAAGCCCGACGGCATGTGGTGCTATCTGGTCGGAAATCATGTCGTGAAGCGCGACCCGATCGCGAGAACTGATGTGGGTGGCCTGCTCCACCCGTCGGAAGAATACGGGAGGCATTCGCAACGAGGCCTCAAATTCGTGACGCCCCACATAGACAAAGGATTCCATGGTCAAACTGTACAAACTGAGTACCAGTTCGGCTTTTGCCACGGCTTGGGCCCCAAACAACCGACGGCGCCGGGCACGGACATCATAGCCCTCCAGCACTCCCCACACCACCAGCGTACCGTCTCCCCCATTCTGCCGAAGTTCTTCGATCAGTTGTCGAGAAACCCCGTGATTGTGCTCATCGAGTCGAACCGCTTTCCTCATCAGCAATGTCCGACGAGAGTCAACCGTCGGCCATTCTCCCGAAGCCGCCAACTCCCTGCGTATGCGATCTTCCAGCGACAGCTCGAACGACGGAGCCGCGCCACGTTGCAGCCCCAGAAATGCGACCCCGATCTCCTGCGCACAAATCGTACCGACCAATACGGCTACCAGCGCGACAACTCTCACAGCGTGCCACCCCCCTGCTTCAAGGAGGTGTTG